>NZ_JASCOY010000006.1:0-141523 GCF_029960075.1 Pseudomonas sp. PS02290 | reverse complement strand
ACAGCTCGATGGTATCGCCCACGCGCGTCACGTCGGGCAGCTTGGCGGTCAGCATGACCGGACGCGTGGGGTCGGACAGTTGCAGATAACCCAGACCGCGGCGCGGGTTGTCTGGGGTGTCATCGAACGAGCTGAAGACCAGGGGGTTAAGTGCTCTGGGGCTGGCCGAGCCGTTTGGCTGACGGGGCGCGCGAGGGAGGTTTTCTATTTTCATGGGAATCGTCCTTGAAACGGCGATGTCGGGTTTCAGTATCGGGCGGTGTGGATAAGGTGTCTGCTGTCAGAAGTGACAGTGCTTGTTTGATGCATGATTGAATAAGTTAGGTGATGCTGTCGCCGACGCGTGTGACGTCAGGTAACTTCGCCACCAGCGGTACGGGTCGGGTTTCATCGAACAACTGCGCATACCCCAACCCGAGGCGCGGGTTATTGGGCGAGTCATCGATGGATGAGAACACCAACGGACTCAGAGCCTTGCCGCCTGCGGGATGGGTGGGGAGATTGTTGATGTTCATGTAGATCGTCCTTGATGTTGCGAGTGGGTGGATATCCTTCAAAGAGCTTGGACAGGCGATGGCTGGGATAAAGCTGCGTGGAAAAGGGGACTGATCTATTTACAGTGCTTCACCGTAAATTGATCTGTCTCCGGTCTATTGAATATGACCACTTACCGTCGCTAAACAGCATGCAGCAAATCTGATTCCGATTATGCAAAACTGTTTTTCTTATTGAACAGTTATGAATCGCTCAATGACATGCATCGAGCGATTCAATACCTGTTAGTGCAATCCCTGCACGTGCCTAGGGTTGAGCCGGAGGATTATCCAGCTCGCAAATCCCTCCGCCTACGTTAAGTGCCATGCGCACAAATTTAGACGGAGCTTGTACCAGCCCGGAATCATTACTGAGCGAGTAGTCCAGTGTCGCCCCATTGCGGCAGATCTGGTAAAGCAGTGACCACGGGAGGGCCAATTCAAAATGTCCGTTGGTAATCATCGCCTGGGTAATGGGGATATCAGACGCCTGCTGTCTCGTCGCCTCGATAGGGGCGCCAATAGGCACAATGGAATCACCGCTTACAAGGCCTACAAAGTTGTAGCTGAGTTTTGGAGACTTGGTGAGTTCGATATTTGAGACCCCGGCCAACGGGATTCGGAAAGTGGTGCCGTCCCATGTCACTCTGCGGACGATGATGTTGTTTGCATTCGCTTCAGGGAACTCACCTAGGGCAAGTGTCCCTTCGCCTGGCAACTCACCTGCAGAAGTGACCTTCACGATCGCTCTGGGCGACTCAACCGTCACAGCGTTTTGCGGGTCCAGTTGTCGGGTCACGGTGAAATAGATAGGGATGTCCCCCACGCCTACGGCCTCGATGACGGCGGCATAAGGAACATTGATGGTGATATTCGCTGGCTCATTGAGAGTAGTGACCGGCACAGCGGAAATCAGCGGAGCTCCGATGTTGCCATAGTAAAACTGGATGATGTCGCCTACCTTCCAAATCGGGTTGTTGTCCTTAACCCTGGCTCGATAAATCGTGACGACTGCGTCCTTGCCAAAGTCACCGGGCAGAATGGTATTGGCCGGGCTTGATCCGCACTTCAGTTCCGGCGGCTTGATGTAGTCGTGCTCAGGGGTTTCAGGATCGGGATCCGGGTCAGTGCCGCCGGGTGTTTCCAGGTTCACCGCAACAGTGGTAGCGGGAGAGTCGACCCGCTGGCCATCTGCTCTCCGGAGGATGTAGCTCACTGAGATGCTGTCGCCATTGCCGACGGCCAAAACGGTCGCGTAAGGCACAAGAATCGTCGTCAGAGTCGGAGTGTTGCCGACATCATTGGGCGTAAGCGTATAGGGCGGTAACGTGATGGCGCCCCATATGACGTAAATGTTGTCGCCGACGGCGGCACCATCATAAGTAGGGATATTCACGCCGACGTCGGGATAGGCGTCGGTGTAGGTAATCAGGGAGGTGTCGTCATATTCCGGCACAATCGGTGCTTTCAGTGTCGGCAGATTCAGAAAAACCGGAATCATCGTCAGCTCGGATAACTGACTGACGTTACCCGCGAAATCCTTGACTCTATAGCCAAACCATTTTTCGCCATCCGGCGCAGCCCTCAAGTCTGTTTCTGAAATACTGACGGCGGTTCGGCCTTTAGGCTCAGTGACCTCGAACGTCGGGGTAATGTAAACCACCGTGTTTTCGTCAGTGCCAAGCGACAGCTCCACGAAGTCATAGCGTTCACTTCCAAAAAACGGATCGACCCAAAATGGCAGCTGCCCGTTAATAATGTCAGCGACGGTGATGCCGGATTGCTGGGCTGGTGTAAAGTACAGTGGCGGAAGCTGAGCTCCCCCGGGGGCGAGTTGATCAAATCGGACCATTGTCGGGACCGGCGCGTACTGGCCATCCTCAGCAGCCGTATCGTAAAGATAATACGTCAAAGGGACTGACTCGTCGGTTTCCGGTAGAGGAAAATCTGATTTACGGAATAGCAGTGTAAATTCGGTAATGTTCGGGTCAGTCAAGTCGACTGTAGAAAGGTCCAGAGGCGTGCTGACCTCTGCCGTATTCACCGTGAGAACAATAGAGTCAGTGGATCTCATGGAGGCTGATTTTGGAACGATAACAGCGATGTCGTTGACTAAATCGGCGATTTTGATAATCCCTGTTGCGGGATCTGCTAGCGGAACAGTGACAGAGGGAAGGTCGGCCAGCGTCTTATTGGGGCTAATTGCACGTGCAAAAGCAGATAGCGTTGTCATGTTCGTGTCCTGCCTGGAAGTTAGTTGAGGTTCGTAAGTGCCAGATCGACTGACTTTTGGACATAGGGCGAAGGCGCAGAAATGTTGTTCAACTTATCTTTGAGCTGGTAGCCGAAGTAGCGAGTGCCCGTTCCGTCGAATGACGCACGAGGAAACTTCAGCTCAACGGAGTTGCCCGGCGCAATGGGTGATCCTGGTTCTCCGACCGTTACTGCAGAGTCGGGAATCAGAAACTGCGCTATCGATTCTGGTGTCGGCGGGGAATCGCTGGCCCATCCAGTGATCACATCGCCCGTTTCCATGCCATACCAGGCGTAAGCTTTGACGACCAGATTGCCTTCAACAAGGTTGTCTTCGGTGATCACGTCTCCCGCTACTTGACTAAAGTCCAAGGCTCTCATTGAGTCGCCTCCGGGTGGCTCACGGTCGAATATCACTTTCAAAGGTGCGCCTGAGCGGCTACTTTCCTGCGTTGCAGAGTCGAAGTACACATAGTCCAGTGAAACTTCAAAGTACTTACCCGGGGCAGGGTAATTGTCGTGGTCAATCGTAAATGCTGCCTTGAAATCAGGGTCCTGTGCTTGAGACTCCGTCACCGTTACCGTCTCTGAGGGCACAGTGTTGATATACAGCGTCAGGGTGTCGTCCTTCTTAAGCCCATCGAAGGTCGGTATCAACACTTTTAGGTCAACGGGTTCACCGTTTGCATCGTCCATCATCTCAGCCGGCACCCTTCCATCTTCGAGAAGGCCAGGGACTTCAACGGACGGAAGATCAGCCCTTGATTTGAGCGAGTTAAACTTCTTTTTCTGCTTCATTGCTGTGACTCCTTGTCATCCAATTTGCAATTGTCGGAGTGGTTGTAGCGGTTTAACGGTAACGACACGTTTGGAATCAGGCCACTGTCAATAATGACAGTCTGGCGCTAAGTGATTGATTGGCCTGGATAGAGTGTTTCGCGATAACGGTTATCGCGAAACAGTTAGTGAGTGGGTCTTTAACCTGGGGGGCTAACTTGACAGTCAGCTCGTGATCAACTTAGTTGGTTGTAGTGCTGCTGGAAAAACGCTGACGACGGTTTCGAAGTCGCGCCCATGGAAGTAATGCTTTGCACTCTGGGAGGAGGAAATATGAATTATCGCGAGTCAGGCTGCTCAGGTGTTAATTTGATACTGGCGCTTACGATACTTATATCCAGTGAGCAGGTCAGTGCTGTCACGCTTTCGCCGGGTAGATCCGCAACAGTTGAGCCTGGCGAACCGGCACAATCCTGGACATTAAACGCTGCGAGTCTGAATGTGAATCCGGGCGGGCAGACGCTGAATATTTTCACCAACGCCGGCTCCTCCGTTACTTTAAATGGCGCATCAGTTTCGGCAACGTCGTTGCGCGCACTGGTGTTGACCGAAAGCGACGCAGTCATCAATGACTCGACCCTGGTGTCCACCTCAAATACCGGGTTATCCGTGGTTCGCGGCGTCGACGACACCGTCCCCGGCTCCACAGCCACCGTCACCAACAGCAGTATTACCGCAGCGGGTCGGGGGCTGAATGTTTCGGGGGGCAGCACAGCCAGGGTCATCGGCTCTCAAATTACGGGCACCGGTGCAGTCGGTGCATCGATTGCGGGGGATGGCCTGGGGATTTCCCTCATCGGCGGAGAGGCCTTGCTTGAGGGCAGTCAGGCTACGGGAAGCACGCGCGGCGCTGGTTTGTTTTCCAATACTGAATTCACGACCGCGCCACATTTGGTGCTCGACGCCTCTACGCTGACTTCAGGTACGGGCAGTGCCATTCTGGTTGGCAATCTCGGCGCTACGCCCATGAACGCCGCGATCGAAGTGCTTAATGGCTCCACGCTGAATGCAGGTAACGGCGTATTGCTTGAGGTTGGGCTTGCGACGTCGCCTGCCGGCTCGACAACGGGTGCTGTCATCACGGTCGACGACAGCGACCTGACCGGGAACGTACAGGCGCTTGCCGGCTCGACTGCCGACATTGTGATGCGCAACGATGCCACGCTTACCGGGACAATGAGCAACATCAGCAGCCTCGACATGAACGCCAGCCGTGTGACGGGCAATCTGGTCGAGCTTTCAGGCTCCACCGCGCCTGTCTCGATGGCTGCGGGCTCGTCGTTCACCGGATCCATGACCAATATCGGCAGCCTCAACATCGATAACAGCCAGATGACCGGTGACATTGTTCAGGATGCCCAGACCCCTGCCGACCTGGCATTGACCAACGGAGGACGTCTGACAGGCACTGTGACGGGCGCGCGAAGCCTTTCGGTGGGCACCAACTCGACCTTCGACATGGTCAACGATTCGAACGTCGGGGCCCTGACGATGGACGGAGGCACCGTCAATTTACGCGGTGGCAATGGCGCGTTCCGAACGCTCAATGCCTCGACGCTGGCAGGCAACGGCACGTTCGCGATGGGCACTGATCTGGCAGGCCATCTGAGCGACCTGGTTAACATCACCGGGCAGGCAAGCGGCAGCCATGCGCTGAGCATCCGCAACACGGGTGTCGATCCGATCGAGGAAACCTACGCCCAGCAGGTCGTACACACCGGCAGCGGCCCTGCCACCTTCTCGGTCGTCGGGGGGCAGGTGGACGTCGGGACTTTCGTTTATCGGCTGGAACAGCGCGGGACCAATTGGTACCTCGCACAGGCCAGAACCGACACCGGTGGAGGCGGCGAAATTCCGGTTGATCCTGGCGAACCGGGTGGAGGCGGCGAAATCCCGGTTGATCCTGGCGAACCGGGTGGAGGCGGCGAAACTCCGGTCGATCCCGGCAATCCCGGCGGTGGCGGAGAAACACCGGGCGGCGACCCGATCATCAGCCCCAGTGCCCGGGCGGTGATCGGAATCTTCAGTGCGGCACCAACGGTGTGGTACGGCGAACTCAGCACATTGCGAAGCCGCATGGGCGAGCTGCGTAACGGCAATAAAGGCGGTGGTTTCTGGGCCCGTAGCTATGGCAACAAATACAACGTCTCGGCTCAGGATCAGGTGCATTACAGCCAGACCCAGCAGGGGATTTCGCTGGGTGTCGATACCGCCGTCCAAAGTGATGGCAAGTGGCTGATCGGTGTACTGGGCGGTTACAGCCGTTCTGACCTGGACATGAGGCTCGGCACGGACGGCGAAGTCGACAGTTACTACGCGGGTGTCTACAGCACCTGGCTGTCAGACAGCGGCTATTACGTCGATGCCATCATCAAGGCCAACCGCTTCAGGAACAAAGCCGATGTGCGCATGAGCGACGGGGTCAAGGCCAAAGGCAATTATGACAATCACGGCGTGGGTGGCTCGGTGGAGGTCGGCAAGCATATCGACTGGGGTGACGGCTGGTTCGTTGAGCCCTATGGCCAAGCCTCGGCGCTGTGGGTCAGCGGGGAGGACTACGGCCTGGACAACGGCCTGCAAGCCAGAAGCAATAATGCTGACTCGCTGCTCGGAAAGGTCGGCACTCATGTTGGACGCATGATTCCCATCAAGTCGGGCGGTTTTGTCCAGCCATACGTAAAAGTTGCGCTGGCCCATGAGTTCGCCCGCAGCAATGAGGTGCGCGTCAATCGCACCACCTTCAGCGATGATCTGTCCGGGAGTAGGGGTGAGCTGGGCGCAGGCATTGCAGCGCAAATCACTGAGGTCATGCAGTTGCATGCCGATGTTGATTACGGCACCGGCAAGAATATTGATCAGCCATGGGGCGTGAACGTAGGGCTTCGATACGTATGGTGAGCACTTCCTTGGTGAGCATTCCGAGTTGAAGCAGCGAAGCCGGTTGGGCCTATTTGAGTAACGGCGTGTGTCATTTAGGGAAACTTCCTACAACTGCTGACGAAATGCCTGAACTCGTTCTGTAGTCCTTTTCTATCCAATGTGCCCTCGATTATTCCCTGGATTGAGAGGCACATGAAGCGGTTAGAGAAGCAAGTAGGTTGGGCGGTACTGGCGTTGAGTTCGGTATCGATGAACATCAATGCGGCACCTATCACCGTTCCGCCCGGGCAGACGGTTGAAATCGGCGAAGGAAGCGGGGTCTTCGAGTTCAATCTGAACGCCTCGGGCCTGATGATCAGTGCGGGCGGTGAGACTGGCCGCATTTTTGCCGATTCCAAGTCCTGGCTCGAGATGGACCGCGGCAAGATCACCGCAACAGGCGCACCTGCCGTTGCGCTTTTCAATAGCAGCGCTGTCATCAATGACAGCGTCATCATCGCCTCCGCCAATCCCGCGAACCCAGGCGCCAGCAGTTTCGGCATCCGCCTGTCGGGCTTCGAGCAGGCCTCCAGCGCTCAGGTCAGCAACAGCTTTGTGTCCGGGATCGATCGCGGCATCAACGTGACGGACAGCGCGACATTGGTGCTGAGCAACTCTCGCGTAGAGGGGCACGCAGGCAGTTCCGGCAGCGGCTTTGTCACTGGCGGGGCAGGTCTGGTGGTGGCAGGGGCCTACGCGTCGATCAACCAGAATAGTCTGGTGCAAGGCGACAACAATGGCCTGGTCACCTGGGCTGATGCAACTGGGGCGCTGGAGGTATCGCCACGTACGGAAGTCGATAATTCCACGATTGCAGGGATCCATGGCAGTGCGATTGTCATCACCCATTCAGGGAGCGCCGACAAGGACGTGTTTGTGGATATCCGCAACCATTCCACGCTGTCCGGGGGCAATGGCGTTGCGCTGGAAATCACAAACGACGCAACGGGCTATGTCGGTGTGGACAACAGCCAACTGGTTGGCGATGTGCAGGTCGCGCAGGGATCCACCGGGCACTTTACGCTTTCCAACAACGCCAGCCTGACCGGCAACATCGCCAACGCCACATCGCTCGCAGTCGATAACACCTCCAGCTGGGTGATGGAAGGTGATTCCAGTGTCGGCAAACTCGACTTGAACGGTGGCTCGGTTGACCTTCGCGGCACGACGGAAGGTTTCCACACGCTCAGCGTTAACCAGTTGTCTGGCTCGGGTACATTCGCCTTGGGCACTGACCTGGCGGCCCAACAGGGAGACTTCCTGAACGTAGCTGGCAGCGCGACGGGCACGCATCGGCTGCTGGTGCAGAACAGCGGGATCAATCCACTCCAAGGTGCGTCACCTCAACAGATCGTCCACACCGGCAGCGGCGATGCGCAGTTTTCGCTGATCGGCGACAAGGTCGATTTTGGCACCTATGCCTACCAGTTGGAGCAACAGGAAAACGCCACCGGCGGTGCTGACTGGTCGCTGGTGCAAACCAGTGAAGTGTCGGCCGGCTCGCGCTCGGTGATGGGCCTGTTCAGCGCAGCGCCGACCGTGTGGTATGGCGAATCCGCCACCTTGCGCAGCCGCATGGGCGAGTTGCGCAACGGCGACGATCAGGGCGGCGGCTGGATGCGCGCCTACGGCAACAAATACAACATGTCCGCAGGCGGTGGCGTGGCGTACCGGCAGAGCCAGCAGGGTCTCTCATTCGGTGCCGACGCTCCCCTGCCTGCCAGCAACGGCCAGTGGCTGGTGGGTCTGATGGGCGGTTACAGCAAGTCCGACCTGGACCTGCAGGAAGGCACCACCGGAAAGGTCGACAGTTACTACGTCGGCGCCTACACCACGTGGCTCGCGGATGACGGCTTCTACGTGGACGCACTGATCAAGGCCAACCGGTTCCAGAACTCGTCGGACGTGGTGATGCGTGATGGCGAAAAATCCAAGGGCGACTACACCAACCACGGCGTGGGTGTCTCGATCGAAGCGGGCAAGCACATCAAGCTGAATGACGGATGGTTCGTCGAGCCGTTCGCGCAGGGTTCCGCGCTGTGGGTCAGTGGTCAGGACTACGATCTGGACAACGGTATGCAGGCCAGCAGCAATCAGGCTGACTCGCTGTTGGGCAAAGTGGGGACGCAGGTCGGTCGCACATTCCCGCTGGATAAAGGCGGCTTCGTACAGCCTTACGTGAAAGTGGCCGCAGCTCATGAGTTTGTCAGCAGCAATCAGGTGAGCATTAACGGAAACCGCTTCCATAATGATCTTTCTGGTTTCCGTGGTGAACTGGGCGCGGGCGTCGCGGCGCAACTGACGGACGTCCTGTCTGTGCATGCGGATGTGGACTACATGAAGGGCAGCAATATTGAGCAGCCTTGGGGCGTGAATGTCGGCGCTCGCTATAACTGGTGACGCGACGCAACTCATGACCGAATGACGAAGGAGCTGCTGATGGCCCCTTTTTTAGTCTTCGTTTAATTTGGCAATGGGCGGCCTTCTTTTCCTTGCAAACAAGTCTGGGCAGCATCAGGTTTATGGTGCTCTGCGCGCCTTGGCTCGGGGCGGCACAAAAACTGCTTCACCCAGTCGGGACAACGGCCGACCCTCAACTCAATCGGCCTACCCCCTACTCGCTGGCAGAGGATTGCCGTATAACGAGCAACAATCGCGTGTTCGGCAACGAAGGACCCAGAATAAAAGCTGATGAAGACTCCAAAACGCATTGAACCCCTGATCGAAGACGGTCTGGTCGACGAGGTGCTGCGCCCGCTCATGAGCGGTAAAGAGGCAGCTGTTTATGTGGTGCGCTGTGGCAATGAGCTTCGGTGTGCCAAGGTTTACAAGGAGGCCAACAAACGTAGTTTCCGTCAGGCAGCGGAATATCAGGAAGGCCGCAAGGTCCGCAACAGCCGCCAGGCCCGCGCCATGGCCAAGGGTTCGAAGTTCGGCCGCAAGGAAACCGAAGACGCGTGGCAGAACGCCGAAGTGGCGGCTCTGTTCCGTCTGGCAGGCGCCGGCGTGCGAGTGCCCAAACCGTACGACTTCCTTGAGGGCGTACTGCTCATGGAGCTGATCGCCGATGAATACGGTGATGCCGCGCCTCGTTTGAATGACGTGACACTGGAGCCCGATCAGGCGCGCGAGTACCACGCGTTCCTGATTCAGCAGATCGTGCTGATGTTGTGTACCGGTCTGGTGCATGGTGACCTGTCCGAGTTCAATGTGCTGCTCACGCCTACCGGCCCGGTCATTATTGACTTGCCGCAAGCGGTGGATGCTGCGGGCAACAACCATGCGTTCACGATGCTGGAGCGCGACGTCGGGAACATGGCGTCCTACTTTGGCCGCTTTGCGCCTGAGCTCAAGAAGACTCGCTACGCCAGGGAAATGTGGTCTTACTACGAAGCCGGCACCTTGTCGCCCGCAACAGTACTGACCGGCGAATTTGACGAGCCAGAAGAGGACGCTGACGTCGGGGGTGTGCTGCGCGAGATTGAAGCGGCACGGCTAGATGATGCAAGGCGTCAGGCAGCACGTGCTGCAGACGACGCGCCACCTAACAAGTCCGAAGAACCGCCTCCGCCCTGGATGCAGTAATCGACCCAGAAAAAACCCGGCTCAGGCCGGGTTTTTTCATTGGCGGCTAGTAATTTAAATCCGCCTTCTTCAAGTACATCCCGTTCGGACCCGAAGCGATGCGGTATTTCAAAACGTCACCCGCATTGATGTGCAGACGCGTGTTGTTCTGCGCTTCGATGCCTGGCGAGCAGCCCGGCGTCTGACCCGGGAGCACACGCAAGCGCACCGACACATCGCCTGCAGGCAGATTAAATGAGCGCGACTCCTCCTGGTACAGACGGCCGACCAGTTGGTCCTGCATGAAGATTCCGATTTCGCAGGAGGTGGAAACCTCCAGGCGCTCGCGGGAAATGATCAGCACGCCGTAGTCCTGATCGGCATGAGCCCAGGATGCGCACGCCAACAGGCCGGCGAAACCTGCAATACGAAAGGCTGACCAGCGCATGACTGATTCTCCTGATATGACGGTTGTAGGCGCACTCTGGCGCAGAGTGCAGATGAATGCCAGCCCGGCAGATCCCCCGGAAACTTGACCTTGCCCCGACGGGAAGGTCTTAGATGGCGCCATCACGTATTTTCGATGAGAAGAGGAGTTAGCACATGCAGGTATTCAACGTTCAAGGCATGACCTGCGCGCATTGCGTGCGCGCCGTTACTGGCGCCATTCAGGGGCAAGACCCCACGGCGCAGGTGCAGGTTGATCTGGCGACGGGCGAGGTCAGGGTACAAAGCCAGCTTGTGCCTGAGCAGGTGGTCGGATTGATTGAGGAAGAGGGCTATACCGCAGCAGTGGTCTGACGCGGATTCCATAGGCGTTTTCGCCGCCCACGCCGCACCGTTGCGCAGCAAGCGCTGCCCATGTGGGAGTGAGCTTGCCCACGAAGACGGTATTTCAGCCAAAGAAGATTTAGCGGATGTACGGACCTCTTCGCGAGCAAGCTCGCTCCTACACTCATCTCTCGTCAGATAAATCTGCGGCTGAGAGCACTACTCAATAGTGATACCACTTAAGCTCCAGCATCACTTCATTCACTGGCGAGGTCAGCTGGCTAAAATCCCGCTGCGCACTCAGCCGTAGGCCAAGGTTGCGCGACAGCTCCCACTGCTGGTTGAGGCTGATGTTGCGCCGCACTTCGCCGTTGGTGAAGTAATCGCCCTTGGTTTCCAGGCTGAAGTTACCCAGCGGATTACGCCACAGCACGCCGGTGTTGAAGCCCGCCGCCGGCGAAACCAGCGCGGAGAAATCGTTGTTGTGCTCGACTCGCACCGTTCCCATGGCGAAGCCCAGCACGTCATCCCCCAGCTTCCAGGTACCACCCGCGCCGCCGTTGACGTGACTGACCAGGTTTTCGTCGCCATGCTTGCCCAACACCCGCTCAAGGCCACCCGCCACTTGCCAAGACCAGGGCTGCAACAGCTCGTTGCGCGGTGTCAGCGAGCGGATGGTCGCCAGATCGAGCCGCTGCACCTGCCAGTGGCTGTCTTCGTACTGGCGCAGCTTGAGCTGCAGAATCTCGATCTGCGCGCCCAGCGGGAAGCCGTACGCGTTGTCGTTCAAATCGTGATACGCCATGCGCAGGCCGTATTCGGCGAACGCCTTGTCATCCCGCGTGCCCGCACCCAGTTGCCACGTGCGCGACTCATGCCCGTCTTCCGGCAGCCCCGGGCGCTCAATCTCCAGGGCAGGCGGCGGATTGGTGCTGATTGCGCGCAGCAAGTCATAGCTGCGTTGCGCGCTGGTAGGGTCACGCTCCTGGCCGTTGGCGCGATACCGCTCCAGCCTGTAGGCCGCGTCCTGAATCAACGCGCGACGTTCCTTCGGCAGCGCGATGTATTCGGGGCCCTGCATTTGCTTCTGGTCCGCACTGACTTTCAACACCCATTGTTGCTCGTCGTGGTTCAACGGCTCGGCGCGGCTCAGCAGTTCGCGCTCCCTGGACGGGCGATAGTCGATCTTTTCGACCAGACCCGCTTCCTTCACCGCGCGCACGGTGTCCGTGGGGATCGCCGTCAGACGAAACTGCGGCGTCAGGTCCAGGCTCGGGCGAGCCACCTGAAGCAGCTCAAGCAGGCGATAGGAGCAGTTCTCGTCGAAGAAGAAATACCCGAAGCGGATCTGTTTGAGTTCCCACACGTGCTCGACCATGCGCCGGGTTTCTTCCGGCGTCAGATTGAGGCGGTATTCCCACAGATCGCGGTTCTCCAGGCTGCGGTATTCAGAAAGCTTTTCCTGGTACGGAACCAGTGCGAACAGCCCGGGGTAGCCGCCCGCCAGGCCTTTCCATGCGTACAAAATGCTGTTGTCGGAGCCCTCGATGTAGGCGCCGAAATTGATCGCGTAGCTGAGCAAAGCGGTCTTGTTCGCCTGCACGTCGGCCTGATCGATGCGCAGCAGCGTGTGGCCGAACATGGACGACGGGCTGTTGAGGTACGCCGCCGGGAAAATCAGCACAGTGCTGTCCGGGGCCACATCGGAAAACCATTTGTTGAATTCTTTGCAGTCGACCGCAGGCAAATCGGTCAGCTTCAATTCGTCACGCAAAAAGCGCGTGCGGGAGGGGTAGACGCATTGCGGGTGGGCGTTTTCCTGGCCTTGAGTGACAGGACGGTAGATCGCCTCAAGCGTCGCGGCCAACTCGGCTTTGGGATCATGGGCGCCGTTCTGGGCGAGGAAAAACTTCGGGTCATCGACATAACTGCGCCAGCCACCCAGCTTGCCGGCTTCGTAGTGACCGATGGAGATCCAGAACCTGGAATTGGCCAGTTGCTGCAAACGATCATTGTCGACGTGAGGCGCGGCGTACAGCGGGGCGCAGACACAGAGCACCAGCCAGGCAAGGCGTTTGAGCATAGATTGGCAACTAGTCAGAAGTGGGCAGGGCGGAGAACCTGCCTTCCGGGGAGGAAGGCAGGCGGCACGACTTTAAGCTTGGGTCGCGTATTTAGCCAGAGTCGGATCGTTCTTCAGCACGTCGATGGTGTTGGTGTGAACATCTTCAGCAGTGGCGTCGGCCTTGGTGAAGATCTGCTGATAGTGCTCGTGGGTGACTGCGGCGAAATGCGCACGGTCTTCCGGTGCAACGCCCAACACGACCGCGTACGTGGTCAGTGCTTCGCCTTGACCCATGGCCATGTCTTTGGAGAGCTCGTCCATCATGCCGTTCATGGCAATCCAGGATTTGCCGCCGTAGGTCAGCGCGCTGTTGGTGGAGCAACCGTTGGTGCCCGAGGTCATGCCGAAGGTGGCGTTGCCCGAAGTACCGTTGGTGGTGGAAGCGAGGAAGTGAGCTGGAGTGCCGCGTTGACCTTCAAACAGCATGTTGCCCCAGCCGCAGTCCGGACCGCCAGGAGCTTGAGCCATGGCGTTGATGGACACAGCGGCGAAGAGAGTACCAAGAAGAATCCGTTTCATAGCTTTAGTCTCTGTTGTTTCAACCAAGGGTCGGATTCCTGGCCGGAAGGGCGCCAGGGCGGACCGGTTATTTAAATTGTTACCGGTCGCGCAAGTTGGAGTTTAGGCACGATATGAACGTTCCGTGAGTAAATGCAGATTGTTGTGTGTAATCCGCCTCCGCCGGGTGTGTAGGCCGGTTCCTCATACGGAAAAGCGATCAGGTGGTTCATGCCTTGCCAGTGCGGTGCGGCGAGCGCCAGAATGCGCCCATCTGCCCCGCCTGATGTAAGGATGTCCGATGCCCGATTCTGTTGCTGCCAGCTTGCGACTTGCGCCCGAAGCGCTGACCCGTCCCTTTTCCGCTGAACAGTTCAGCTTCACGACAACCAACGATCTGGAACCCTTTCGCGGCGTACTCGGCCAGGAGCGCGCGGTCGAAGCCCTGCAATTCGGCGTCGCCATGCCGCGCCCTGGTTACAACGTGTTCGTCATGGGCGAGCCCGGCACCGGCCGCTTCTCCTTCGTCAAGCGCTACCTCAAGGCCGAAGCCAAGCGCATGCAGACGCCGTCGGACTGGGTGTACGTCAATAATTTCGATGACGCCCGTGAGCCGCGCGCCCTTGAACTGCCGCCCGGCAGCGCCAGTGCGTTCATTGCCGACATCAACGGACTGATCGACAACCTGCTGTCGACGTTTCCTGCGGTGTTCGAGCATCCGTCCTACCAGCAGAAGAAGAGCTCGATCGACCGCGCCTTCAATCAGCGCTACGACCGCGCCCTCGATGTCATCGAACGTCTTGCGCTGGAAAAGGACATCGCGCTGTACCGCGACAACACCAACATTGCGTTCACCCCGATGCTCGAAGGCAAGGCGCTGGACGAGGCCGAGTTTTCGCAATTGCCGGAAGCCGAGCGCGAGCGTTTTCACACCGATATTTCGACGCTGGAAGAGCGGTTGAATGAGGAGCTCGCCAGCCTGCCGCAGTGGAAGCGCGAGTCCAACAACCAGATGCGTGAGCTCAATGAAGAGACCATCATCCTCGCGCTTCAGCCTTTGCTGGCACCGTTGTCCGAGCAGTACGCCGAGAACGCAGCGGTGTGCGCCTACCTTCAGGCAGTGCAGGTCAATCTGCTCAGGACCGTGGTCGAGCAACTCGTCGACGACAGCAAAACCGATGCCCAGGCGCGCAAGCTGCTCGAAGAGCAATACTGCCCGAGCCTGATGGTCGGGCATTCCGCCAGCGGCGGCGCGCCGGTGGTATTCGAGCCGCACCCGACCTACGACAACCTGTTCGGTCGCATCGAATACAGCACCGACCAAGGCGCGCTTTACACCACCTATCGTCAGCTGCGCCCCGGAGCATTTCACCGGGCCAACGGCGGTTTTCTGGTGCTGGAAGCCGAGAAAATGCTCAGCGAGCCATTCGTGTGGGACGCGCTGAAGCGCTCCCTGCAATCGCGCAAACTGAAAATGGAAGCGCCGCTGGGTGAACTGGGTCGTCTGGCCACCGTAACGCTGACCCCGCAGACCATCCCGCTGCAGGTCAAAGTCATCATCATTGGCGCGCGGTCGCTGTATTACACGCTGCAGGACCTAGATCCGGACTTCCAGGAAATGTTCCGGGTGCTGGTGGATTTCGATGAAGACATTCCGATGGTCGACGAGAGCCTGGAGCAGTTCGCCCAGTTGCTCAAAACCCGGACCTCGGAGGAGGGCATGGCGCCGCTGACGGCGGACGCAGTCGCGCGCCTTGCCACGTACAGCGCGCGCCTCGCCGAGCACCAGGGGCGCTTGTCGGCGCGCATCGGTGATCTGTTCCAACTGGTCAGCGAGGCGGACTTCATCCGCAGTGTGGCCGGTGACGAGCGCACTGACGCCGGGCACATCGAGCGCGCGTTGAAAGCCAAGGCCACCCGCACCGGTCGTGTGTCCGCGCGGATTCTCGACGACATGTTGGCCGGCATCATCCTGATTGACACCCAGGGCGCGGCGGTCGGCAAGTGCAACGGGCTGACGGTGCTGGAAGTGGGTGATTCGGCGTTCGGTGTGCCGGCGCGCATCTCGGCGACGGTTTACCCGGGCGGTAGCGGCATCGTCGACATCGAGCGTGAAGTCAACCTGGGCCAGCCGATTCACTCCAAAGGGGTAATGATCCTCACCGGTTATCTGGGCAGCCGTTACGCCCAGGAATTCCCGCTGGCCATTTCCGCGAGCATCGCGCTGGAACAGTCCTACGGCTACGTCGATGGCGACAGCGCTTCCCTCGGCGAGGTCTGCACGCTGATTTCCGCACTGTCGAAAACCCCGCTCAAACAGTGTTTCGCTATCACCGGATCGATCAACCAGTTCGGCGAAGTCCAGGCGGTCGGCGGCGTCAACGAGAAGATCGAAGGCTTCTTCCGACTCTGCGAAGCCCGAGGTCTTACGGGCGATCAAGGCGCGATCATTCCCCACGCCAACGTCGCCACGCTGATGCTGGACGAGCGCGTGCTGCAAGCCGTGCGCGCGGGGCAGTTCCACGTGTACGCCGTGCGTCAGGTGGATGAGGCGCTGAGTCTGTTGGTCGGCATGCCGGTGGGTGAAGCGGACGAGGACGGTCAATTCCCCGATGATTCGGT
Source organism: Pseudomonas sp. PS02290 (assembly GCF_029960075.1). NCBI lineage: Bacteria > Pseudomonadati > Pseudomonadota > Gammaproteobacteria > Pseudomonadales > Pseudomonadaceae > Pseudomonas > Pseudomonas sp. PS02290. Next base: position 125,401 of record NZ_JASCOY010000006.1, on the reverse strand, counting down.
GAACGGCAGGGTGGTGGACCGCCTGCGCGACATCGCTGAAATGCTCAGCGACGACGACCTCAAAGAGCTCGAAAAGGAGGCGCCACAATTACAGCCCGAGCTGAAAAGCTAGGCCTTTGACGTCAATGAAACGGGGCGTTTGATGGCCAAATGACCATTCGGCGCCCTTTTCGTTTTCGCGCTTTTCCAACGGGGTAGTTGTTCGATATTGTCGGGTTGCAGCAGTTGTCAAAGGGACTGACGCGTTTCCTTCGTTATGCGAAGGATATGAATACTGCAATCAATAAGGAGCTCGCCATGCCGCGCAGCCTCTGCCTCACTCGCCAATGCCTGGGTCTGGTGACCCGAATCGAATGTGTTGTTCGCCCGCTGTCAGGCGATAAAGGAATGTGGACCTTGCTGTTCGCCGCCGGGATGTCTGGCGAACAGCCCTCCGCACTCAAGGCTCAGGGGCCTTTTCATGGACCGGTTGCTGCCGAATCGGTCCTTGATGCCATTGCCGAAAGCCTCCTGCTGCATGGCTATCAAACGGCGGAGGAGATCCCGATCTGGGGGCTTCACCTTCAGGGGGAGCTGCGAAGAATCAACAGCGACGCCGCCGTGGGTCAGCGGACGTCTCCCGCCAACTGACCCCCTTCATCTCGAGGCGCTCCGCGTCTGCTTTCTACGGTCTGCAGGCGCGGATTTGTCGAGCTTTCCCTGTGCCCGTTCGGGCGTTATTGTTTCAACTCTTTTCGCAGTGGGTTGTGCTAATCGGCCCTCGCCCTATACTCGCGAGCTTTTAAATTATCAGTGAGCTTCAATGGAACGTTTTATCGAAAATGCCATGTACGCATCCCGCTGGTTGCTGGCGCCGATCTACTTTGGTTTGTCTCTGGGACTGCTGGCGCTGGCGCTGAAGTTTTTCCAGGAAATCTTCCATATCATCCCCAACGTATTCGCGCTGGCCGAATCTGACCTGATCCTGGTGCTGCTGTCGTTGATCGACATGGCGCTGGTCGGTGGTTTGCTGGTCATGGTGATGATCTCCGGCTACGAGAACTTCGTGTCGCAGCTGGACATCGACGAAGGCAAGGAAAAGCTCAACTGGCTGGGCAAGATGGATTCTTCGTCCCTGAAGATGAAAGTCGCCGCGTCCATCGTCGCGATTTCGTCCATTCACCTGTTGCGGGTGTTCATGGACGCCAAGAACATCGAGCCGCAGTACCTGATGTGGTACGTGATCATCCACATGACCTTTGTTGTGTCGGCCTGCGCCATGGGCTTTCTGGACAAAGTCACCAAGCACTGATCGACTTCCTGCGACCCGCGAGGATTTGCCATGAACCTTCAGGAACTCATTTCCCACGCCAGCACCGGAGGTGTTGAAGAGCTCAATCTGATCTCCATCGAAGGCGGCATTTACTTGCTGGAAGCCAGGATGCAGGGCGTCGCGCATCGTTTGGTCGATGCGCAGAACAAGGCATTGCACCTGCGCTCAGTCGAGCACGCACGCGAACTGCTGCAGCCGGTTGCGCCGATGCCGTTCAATCTGGTCCACGCCGTGGTTCACGACGAGATGTGCGGCGTGAACGACGACCTGAATCAAGACGTCAAAATCCCCCTGGCTTTTCGATCCGCGTGGTAGAGGTTACGGGTATTACGCTTTGTGCTAGGCTGCCCGGCCTTTAAATACGGGCGCCCGAGGGCGCTCTTCAGCGGAGCAGTCTCATGTCCGAAGTCAATCTGTCCACCGACGAAACTCGCGTCAGCTACGGTATTGGCCGTCAACTGGGCGACCAACTGCGTGACAACCCGCCACCGGGCGTCGATCTGGACGCTATTCTGGCTGGCCTGACCGACGCTTTCGCCGGCAAGCCGAGCCGTGTTGGCCAGGAAGAAATGAGCGCGAGCTTCAAAGTCATCCGCGAAATCATGCAAGCCGAAGCAGCAGCCAAAGCTGAAGCAGCAGCTGGCGCAGGCAAGGAATACCTGACTGAAAACGCCAAGCGTGATGGCGTGACCACTCTGGCCTCCGGTCTGCAATATGAAGTGATCACTGCGGGCGAGGGCGCTCAACCGACCCGCGAAAGCAACGTGCGCACCCATTACCACGGCATGCTGATAGACGGTACTGTGTTTGACAGCTCCTACGATCGTGGCGAGCCGGCTGAATTCCCGGTTGGCGGCGTGATTCCAGGCTGGACCGAAGCTCTTCAACTGATGAAGGCCGGCAGCAAATGGCGCCTGTACGTTCCTAGCGAACTGGCCTACGGCGCTCAAGGCGTTGGCAGCATTCCGCCACACAGCGTCCTGGTCTTCGACGTCGAGCTGCTCGACGTTCTGTAAGGTTCACGATTCACGCTCGACAGATGCCGAGTCAGCCCCGCGCTGGCTCGGCATCGTCGTTTTATCTGTTCTCATCAATGCAGTTCAATGGCCGGGCGCAATGCCCGCGCATAGCAGAACAGAAACAGACTTCGCACCATCTCCTTCTGAACACCGGGTTCGCTTGAGCTCAAGCTGCTGACATCCAGATCCCCCTGATCACGCAACTCGTCGAGCGCCTCTTCCTCCAGCACTGCACACACTTTGCCCGTCTCGCGATCCAGAATGCGAAGGTAGGGCTGTGGGCGATCAAGCCAGGCATCAATCAGATACGTCATGTGATTCTCCTGAGTGTTTCAATGAGAATAATTCTTATCTGAGGAATAGCAAGGATCTATTTGAGATTAATTCGCATTAGAGCGTTAGGTCTATCAAACGGTCCTGAATCGCAGGCAACAAAAAGCCCGTCACGTGGACGGGCGTTCGGTGGAGCAGGGCAGCGGTCAGTGCGTGCGCGCGACCGCAAATTCACTCAGCTCGACGAGGGCGTCGCGGTAGATGCTCGGGGGCAGCACATCCAGGCAGGCAATGGCGCGAGCAATGTAGTCGCGTGCAAGCTGGGCTGTGTATTCGAGGGCGCCTGACTTTTCCACAGCATCGCGGATGCTTTCGAGATCTTCCAGGCCGCCCTTCTGAATGGCCTGACGAACCAGCGCGGCTTGTTCAGGGGTGCCTTCACGCATGGTGTAGATCAGCGGCAGGGTAGGCTTGCCTTCGGCGAGGTCGTCGCCGACGTTCTTGCCGAGGGTTTCGGCGTCGCCGCGATAGTCCAGCAGGTCGTCGACCAACTGGAAAGCGACCCCCAGATGATCACCAAAGGTGCGCAGTGCTTCGCTTTGCTCGGGACCGGCATTGGCCAGTGCGGCGGCGCTGTGGGTCGATGCTTCGAAGAGCATCGCGGTTTTGCCGCGGATGACCTCCATGTAGGTTTCTTCGGTGGTGCTGGCGTCGCGCACTTTGGACAACTGCAACACTTCGCCTTCCGCGATAACCCGGGTAGCCTTCGACAGGATCTGCATCACCTGCATCGAGCCCAGTTCGACCATCATCTCAAACGAGCGCGAATACAGAAAATCCCCTACCAGCACGCTCGGTGCGTTGCCCCACATCGCGTTGGCGGTCGAGCGGCCACGGCGCATGCCGGACATGTCGACAACGTCATCGTGCAGCAGGGTAGCGGTGTGCAGGAATTCGATGGTTGCGGCCAACAGGCGCAAGTCATCACCGCCAGAGCCCAGCGCTTTGCCGCATAACAGAACGAGCAACGGGCGCAGGCGTTTACCGCCAGCAGAAGTGATGTAGTCGCCGATTTTGGAGACCAGCGGCACGCGCGATGTCAGCTGCTTCTTGATAATGTGGTCGACGGCGGTAAAGTCGTCTGCCACAGCGGTGTAGAAGGCTTGGGGTTGCATCAGCGAGACGTGCTCCAGAAGGGTTGCGCGGCATGCTAGGTTGCAGGCCCCACCCTGTCAAGGCGTGACATAACGCAGCTTGCAAGGCGTTGATCGCTTGCGTACAATCGCGCACCCTAACTTCCTGGGCAGCACCTGCCTTACGCAATTGCATGTCGGCCTTCCAGCCTTGTGCAGCCATGCCAGCCAATACCTCTTCCTATAAAGAGCTGGGTGAGCAGGATTATCGGAGATACACCATGTCTTATGCAGTAATCGTTACTGGCGGCAAGCAATACAAGGTCGCCCCAGGTGAATACCTGAAGATTGAGAAACTGGAAATCGCTACCGGCGAATCCGTTACCTTTGATCGCGTTCTGTTGGTTGCCAATGGCGACGACGTGAACATCGGCGCTCCAGTTGTTGCAGGCGCTACCGTTGTGGCTGAAGTGATCTCCCAAGGTCGTCACGATAAAGTCCGCATCATCAAGTTCCGTCGTCGTAAGCACCACATGAAGCGTATGGGCCACCGCCAGTGGTACACCGAGATCAAAATCACCGGTATTCAGGCTTAATTTCAGCCTAATCCTCACTAGGAGAATTGACTCATGGCACACAAAAAAGCTGGTGGTAGTACCCGTAACGGTCGCGATTCAGAAGCCAAACGCCTTGGCGTGAAGATGTATGGCGGCCAGGTTATCGTTCCGGGCAACATCATCGTGCGTCAGCGCGGCACCCAATTCCACGCTGGCTACGGCGTTGGTATGGGCAAGGATCACACCCTGTTCGCTAAAGTCGAAGGCGTGATCAAGTTCCAGGTTAAAGGCGCCTTCGGTCGTCGCTATGTAAGCATCGTGCCAAAGACTGAAGTCGCGGCATAATCTTGCGTTCAGGGGGTGTGAGGGCCTGACCTTCACGCCTCCTGAGCTGAAAAGCCCTGTCGATGACAGGGCTTTTTCGTTTGTAGAAGGTCCTGTTTCTGGTGAGTCTCTTGCAAAGCTGTTTGTGTGGGCCGTTGTGGTGTGAAGTCGCTGGTTTTTGATCGGTATCGCAACGCTCATCTTTGCAAGAGCCTTATGAATCAATGTTGTTTGCTCGTCTTTGTGACGGGAGGCGTGCGCTATGAAATTTGTTGATGAAGTATCCATTCGAGTAAAGGCCGGTGATGGCGGTAACGGTTGCATGAGCTTCCGCCGCGAAAAATTCATCGAGAACGGTGGTCCCAACGGCGGTGATGGTGGTGACGGCGGCTCGATCTACATGATCGCTGACGAAAACCTCAACACCCTGGTCGACTACCGCTACACCCGCCATTTCGACGCCGAGCGCGGTTCGAACGGCGGCAGCACCGACTGCACCGGTCGCAAGGGTGAAGAGCTGGTGTTGCGCGTACCGGTCGGCACCACCGTGATCGACGCCGGTACCCAAGAGGTCATCGGTGACCTGACCAAGGCCGGTCAGCGTCTGCTGGTGGCCCATGGTGGCTGGCACGGTCTGGGTAACACGCGTTTCAAATCCAGTACCAACCGTGCGCCGCGTCAGACCACTCCGGGCAAGCCGGGTGAGCAGCGTGACCTCAAGCTGGAGCTGAAAGTACTGGCTGACGTCGGTCTGCTCGGTTTGCCGAATGCCGGCAAGAGCACGTTCATTCGTTCGGTATCGGCTGCCAAGCCAAAGGTCGCCGATTACCCGTTCACTACGCTGGTGCCGAACCTGGGCGTTGTCAGTGTCGATCGCTGGAAAAGCTTTGTCATCGCCGATATTCCCGGCTTGATCGAAGGCGCTTCCCACGGTGCCGGTCTGGGGATTCGCTTCCTCAAACACCTGGCGCGTACACGTCTGCTGCTGCACCTCGTCGACATGGCGCCGCTGGATGAAAGCAGTGCGCCGGATGCCGCTGAAGTCATCGTCAACGAGCTGGTCAAGTTCAGCCCTGCGCTGGCTGACCGTGATCGCTGGCTGGTGCTGAACAAGTGCGACCAGATCCTCGAAGAAGAGCATGAAGCCCGCAAGCAGGAGATCATTGATCGCCTGGAGTGGACCGGCCCTGTCTACGTGATCTCGGCCATCGCCAAAGAAGGCACCGATCGCCTGACACACGACATCATGCGCTACCTCGAAGACCGCGCTGACCGTCTGGCCAATGACCCGGCCTACGCTGCCGAGCTGGCTGAGCTGGATCAACGCATCGAGGACGAAGCCCGTGCCCAGCTGCAGGCGCTGGATGATCAGCGTGCTCTGCGCCGTAGCGGCGTGAAGAGCGTGCATGACATCGGCGATGACGATTGGGATGAGGAGGACGTGGAAGACGAAGATGGTCCGGAAATCATTTACGTCCGCGACTGATCGACTGCAGTAAACTACGACGCCGCTCTTGAAGCGGCGTTTTAGTATCTAGAATTCGGACTCTCTGGCTTAAGGTTGAAAGATCATGCGGAGCAAGGTGACAGGTGCCCAGCGTTGGGTGGTGAAGATCGGAAGTGCGCTGCTGACGGCGGACGGCAAGGGTCTGGATCGCAACGCGATGGGTGTTTGGGTCGAGCAGATGGTGGCCCTGCATGAGGCGGGTGTCGAACTGGTCCTGGTGTCGTCCGGCGCGGTAGCGGCCGGCATGAGCCGTCTGGGCTGGACTGCGCGACCGAGTGCCATGCATGAGCTTCAGGCTGCTGCAGCGATTGGTCAGATGGGTCTGGTGCAGGCGTGGGAGTCGAGCTTTGCCGAGCATCAGCGGCACACCGCGCAGATTCTGCTCACCCACGACGATCTGTCTGACCGCAAGCGCTACCTCAATGCACGAAGCACGCTGCGCACTCTGGTTGAGCTGGGCGTCGTCCCTGTCATCAATGAAAACGACACGGTCGTCACCGACGAGATCCGTTTTGGTGACAACGACACCCTGGCGGCGCTGGTGGCCAACCTGGTTGAAGCCGACCTATTGGTCATCCTGACTGACCGTGACGGCATGTTCGATGCCGACCCTCGCAACAATCCTGAAGCGCAGCTCATTTATGAAGCCCGCGCCGATGATCCCGCCCTTGATGCAGTGGCCGGCGGCACCGGCGGTGCGCTGGGTCGTGGTGGCATGCAGACCAAATTGCGTGCTGCACGACTCGCCGCTCGTTCCGGCGCGCACACCGTGATTGTGGGTGGTCGCATCGAGCGTGTCCTTGCGCGTTTGAAGGCCGGTGAGCGATTGGGCACGTTGCTGTCCCCGGAGCGCGAGATGCTCGCGGCTCGCAAGCAGTGGCTGGCCGGGCATCTGCAAACCCGTGGCACGCTGGTGCTGGACGAGGGCGCGGTGAAGGCATTGACCGAAAGCCACAAGAGCCTGTTGCCAGTCGGCGTCAAGCTGGTGCAGGGCAGCTTTCGTCGCGGCGAGATGGTCGTGTGCGTGGCGGCTGACGGTCGCGAGATCGCTCGCGGTCTCAGCAATTACAGTGCGCTCGAGGCGCAGAAGATCATCGGCCTGCCCTCTGACGCCATTGTCAAAGAGTTGGGTTACATGGCTGAGCCTGAGCTCGTGCATCGTGACAACCTGATTCTGGTCTGAAGTGCATTATCAAAAGAAGGAAGCATACATGCGAGTCATGAAAGGGCTGGTAGGCGCGTTACTGATGTTGCCAGTGCTGGCGTCGGCTGAAGAGATCGGCCAGGTATCGACCGTGTTCAAGATGGTCGGTCCGAACGATCGGATCGTGGTCGAAGCTTTCGACGACCCCAAAGTCGATGGCGTGACGTGCTATCTGTCCCGCGCGAAGACCGGTGGGGTGAAGGGCGGTCTGGGTCTGGCTGAAGATCGTGCAGAGGCGTCCATCGCTTGTCGGCAGGTCGGTCCCATTCACTTCAAGGAGCAATTGAAGGACGGTGACGAGGTGTTCAAGGAGCGGACTTCGCTGGTGTTCAAGACCATGCAGGTCGTGCGATTCCTCGACAAAAAGCGCAACACGCTGGTGTACCTCGTCTACAGCGACAAGGTGATCGAGGGCAGTCCGCAGAATGCCGTGACCGCGATCCCGATTCTGCCGTGGGCGCCTGCTCCCGCGCCTTGATGCTGAAGCGTCAAATCGAAGGCAATAAAAAACCGACCCTGAGGTCGGTTTTTTAACAAGCGGATCGCTTAGGCTGCAGCAGCAAGGTTCAGAGCCTTGATGTGGCCATTCAAGCGACCTTTATGGCGAGCAGCTTTGTTCTTGTGGATGATGCCTTTATCGGCCATACGGTCGATAACTGGCACGGCCAGAACATAAGCAGCTTGCGCTTTTTCAGCGTCTTTAGCGTCGATGGCTTTAACTACATTCTTGATGTAGGTACGAACCATGGAACGCATGCTGGCGTTGTGGCTGCGACGCTTCTCAGCCTGTTTTGCACGTTTTTTGGCGGAAGGTGTGTTGGCCACCGTCGAGCTCCTCGAAAGACTTGGGAAATAGCTAACAAAATAGGCCGCGAATCATGCCGATGAGATTGACGCTTGTCAAGGGCAGTTGATGCGTTCCGCTGAGTGGTCGCGGTGTGGTGCCGAGGTGATTTCTTTCCGGCGTGCGACCTGTAAACTCGCGGGCTTTGGCTCTGAGCTGTTTTGCGGCGCGGAGTATCGCATATATGGAACGCGCTTTGGCGCTTCCTTTGGTCAGGCGTACAACCTTTCGATGAATCTACTCAAATCGCTTGCCGCCGTTAGCTCTATTACGATGCTTTCGCGGGTGCTGGGCTTTGTCCGCGATACCATCATCGCGCGCGCATTCGGCGCCGGCATGGCCACTGATGCCTTCTTTATCGCCTTCAAACTGCCTAACCTGCTGCGCCGGATCTTTGCTGAGGGCGCCTTTTCCCAGGCATTCGTGCCGATCCTGGCGGAATACAAAAGCCAGCAGGGCGAAGAGGCAACCCGCACATTTGTTGCGTATGTCACCGGCTTGCTGACGTTGGCGCTGGCGATCGTCACTGTGTTGGGCGTCGTGTTCGCCCCTTGGGTCATCTGGGCGACTGCGCCGGGATTTGCCGACACACCGGAGAAATTCCAGCTCACCTCGGACCTGTTGCGGGTGACCTTTCCTTATATATTGCTCATCTCGCTGTCTTCGCTGGCCGGCGCGATCCTCAATACGTGGAATCGCTTCTCCGTTCCGGCGTTCGTGCCGACGCTGCTCAATCTGGCGATGATCTTCTTCGCCCTGTTTCTCACGCCGTATTTCCACCCGCCCGTCATGGCGCTGGGCTGGGCGGTGCTGGCGGGTGGGCTGCTGCAGCTTCTCTATCAGCTGCCGCATCTGAAAAAGATCGGCATGTTGGTGCTGCCGCGACTCAACCTGCGCGACACCGGGGTCTGGCGGGTGATGAAGCAAATGCTGCCGGCCATGCTCGGGGTGTCGGTCAGTCAGATATCGCTGATCATCAACACGATCTTCGCCTCGTTCCTTGTTGCCGGCTCGGTGTCGTGGATGTACTACGCCGACCGTCTGATGGAGCTGCCTTCTGGTGTGCTCGGCGTGGCGTTGGGGACGATTCTTCTGCCGATTCTCTCGAAAACCTACGCCAGTCGGGATCGCCACGAATATTCGCGCATCCTCGACTGGGGCCTGCGCCTGTGCTTCCTGCTGGTGCTCCCGTGCACCCTGGCGCTCGGATTGCTCGCCGAGCCGCTGACGGTTTCACTGTTTCAGTATGGCAAGTTCGACGGCGAAGATGCCGCGATGACTCAGCGTGCGCTGGTCGCGTATTCGGTCGGGCTGCTGGGCATCATTGTGATCAAGGTGCTGGCCCCCGGCTTTTATGCCCAACAAAATATCCGCACTCCGGTGAAAATCGCGATCTTCACCCTCATAGTGACTCAACTGTTCAACCTGCTTTTCGTCTACGTCATCCACTTGGCTCATGCGGGTCTGGCGCTGGCGATCAGCGCGGGCGCATGCCTGAACGCCTTGCTGCTGTTCTGGCAGTTGCGCAAGCAGGACCTGTTTCAGCCGCAGCCAGGGTGGCCGGTGTTTTTGGGCAAGCTGATTGTCGCCGTGGCGGTGATGTCCGCCGTGCTGCTGGGCCTGATGCATGTGATGCCCGCCTGGTCGGACGGTGAGATGCTGCAGCGATTCCTTCGCCTGGGTGCGCTGGTGCTGGCAGGTGTCCTGGCGTATTTCAGCACCTTGTTGGTGTTGGGTTTCCGGGTCAGGCATTTCGCCCGCAAGGCGATCCTGTAGGATCAGTCGTCGTTTTCTGCCGGTTAACGTCGATTGTTGCGGTTTGCCCGGATGTGTCGCCTGTCGTTGACGGCGGTGTGTGGTTATAATCGGCCACTTTATGAGCAAGAAGCGCGTTATGCAGCTGGTTCGAGGCCTTCACAATCTGCGCCCGCAGCACCGGGGCTGCGTCGCCACCATTGGCAATTTCGACGGTGTTCACCGGGGTCACCAGGCTATCCTGGCGCGCCTGCGTGAGCGTGCCGTCGAGCTGGGTTTGCCCAGTTGTGTGGTGATCTTCGAACCGCAACCGCGCGAGTTCTTCGCTCCCGAGACGGCGCCGGCCCGCTTGGCCCGACTGCGTGACAAGCTTGATCTGCTTGCTGGCGAGGGCGTTGATCTGGTGTTGTGTCTGGCATTCAACCAGCGTTTCAGCAGGCTCAGCGCCTCCGAGTTTGTCGACACCGTGCTGATAGATGGCCTGGGCGTGAAGCATCTGGAGGTCGGCGACGACTTCCGCTTTGGCTGCGACCGGATCGGTGATTTTGATTTCCTGCAAAACGTAGGCGCCGAGAAGGGCTTTACCGTCGAAGCGGCACAGACTGTCGAGATCGACGGCTTCCGCGTCAGCAGCACCAAGGTGCGCACCGCGCTTGCCGCCGCAGACTTCAAACTGGCGGAGCATTTGCTGGGCCGCCCGTTCGAGATTTCCGGCCGCGTGCTGCATGGCCAGAAACTGGCGCGTCAGCTGGGTACGCCCACCGCCAACGTGCAACTCAAACGTCGTCGCGTGCCATTGACCGGTGTCTATCTGGTCAGCGCGCAGATTGACGGCAAGGTGTGGCCGGGCGTCGCCAACATTGGCGTGCGTCCCAGCGTGGCGGGCGATGGGCGTCCCCACCTGGAGATTCACCTTCTGGATTTTACCGGCGATATCTATGGCCGGCGTTTGACGGTGGTATTCCACCAGAAGCTGCGTGATGAGCAGCGCTTTGCCTCCCTTGAGGCGCTCAAGACGGCGATCGATGCGGATGTCGCTGCCGCTCGTGCCCACTGGCACGACCAACCGCTAAACTTTAGAGCCTGAAATGACCGACTACAAAGCCACGCTTAATCTTCCGGACACCGCCTTCCCGATGAAGGCCGGCCTGCCCCAGCGCGAGCCGCAAACTCTGCAGCGCTGGGACAGCATTGGCCTGTACCAGAAGCTGCGTGAAATCGGCAAGGATCGGCCCAAGTTCGTGCTGCACGACGGGCCTCCGTACGCCAACGGCAATATCCACATCGGTCATGCGGTCAACAAGATTCTCAAGGACATGATCGTTCGCTCGAAGACCCTTTCGGGCTTCGACGCGCCTTATGTTCCGGGCTGGGATTGCCACGGTCTGCCGATCGAGCACAAGGTCGAGGTCACCCACGGCAAAAACCTGCCTGCGGACAAGACCCGCGAACTGTGCCGTGCCTACGCGGCCGAGCAGATCGAAGGCCAGAAAGCCGAGTTCATTCGTCTGGGCGTGCTCGGCGACTGGGACAACCCGTACCGCACCATGGACTTCGCCAACGAAGCCGGGGAAATCCGCGCGCTGGCCGAAATGGTCAAGAACGGCTTCGTCTTCAAGGGCCTGAAGCCGGTCAACTGGTGTTTCGACTGCGCCTCGGCATTGGCTGAAGCAGAAGTCGAATACCAGGACAAGAAATCGTCCACCATCGACGTGGCCTTCCCGGTTGCCGATGCCGACAAGCTGGCTGCCGCCTTCGGTCTGCCGAGCCTGAGCAAACCTGCTGCCATCGTGATCTGGACCACCACCCCGTGGACCATCCCGGCGAACCAGGCGCTCAACGTTCACCCGGAATTCACCTACGCGCTGGTCGATACCGGCGAGCGTCTGCTGGTGCTGGCCGAGGAATTGGTTGAGTCCTGCCTGAAGCGCTGGAACCTCGAAGGTTCGGTGTTGGCGACGGCCGAGGGTTCGGCGCTTGAGCTGATCAATTTCCGTCATCCGTTCTACGATCGTCTGTCGCCCATCTATCTGGCCGACTACGTCGAGCTGGGTGCCGGTACCGGCGTAGTTCACTGCTCGCCGGCCTATGGCGTCGATGACTTCGTGATCTGCAAAGCCTACGGCCTGACCAACGACGACATCATCAGCCCGGTGCAGAGCAACGGCGTGTACAGCCCGTCGCTGGAGTTCTTTGGCGGCCAGTTCATCTTCAAGGCCAACCAGCCCATCATCGACAAGCTGACCGAAGTCGGCGCGTTGCTGCACACCGAAACCATCACCCACAGCTACATGCACTGCTGGCGCCACAAGACGCCGCTGATCTACCGCGCCACCGCGCAGTGGTTCGTGGGCATGGACAAGCAGCCAGCGTCGGGCGACACCCTGCGCAACCGCGCCGTGAAAGCCATCGAAGAAACCAAGTTCGTCCCGGCATGGGGGCAGGCGCGCCTGCACTCGATGATCGCCAACCGCCCTGACTGGTGCATCTCCCGTCAGCGCAACTGGGGTGTGCCGATCCCGTTTTTCCTGAACAAGGAAAGCGGCGAGCTGCACCCGCGCACCGTTGAGCTGATGGAAGAAGTCGCCCAGCGCGTCGAGCAGGAAGGCATCGAAGCCTGGTTCAAGATGGACGCGGCCGAGCTGTTGGGTGACGAAGCGCCGCAGTACGACAAGATCTCCGACACCCTGGACGTCTGGTTCGATTCCGGCACCACGCACTGGCATGTGCTGCGCGGCTCGCACCCGATGGGCCACGAAACCGGTCCACGCGCCGACCTGTACCTGGAAGGCTCCGACCAGCACCGTGGCTGGTTCCACTCGTCGCTGCTGACCGGTTGCGCCATCGACAATCACGCGCCGTACCGTGAATTGCTCACCCATGGTTTTACCGTGGACGAGAACGGCCGCAAGATGTCCAAGTCGCTGGGCAACGTCATCGCACCGCAGAAAGTCAACGACACGCTGGGCGCCGACATTATGCGTCTGTGGGTTTCGGCGACCGATTACTCCGGCGAAATGGCCGTCTCGGACACCATCCTGCAGCGCAGCGCCGATGCGTACCGTCGCATCCGTAACACCGCGCGTTTCCTGCTCTCGAACCTGACCGGCTTCAACCCGGCGACCGACCTGCTGCCCGCCGAAGACATGCTCGCGCTGGATCGCTGGGCCGTGGATCGCGCGCTGCTGCTGCAACGTGAGCTGGAAGAGCATTACGGCGAGTACCGTTTCTGGAACGTCTACTCGAAGGTGCACAACTTCTGCGTGCAGGAGTTGGGCGGCTTCTATCTCGACATCATCAAGGATCGCCAGTACACCACCGGCGCCAACAGCAAGGCGCGTCGGTCCTGCCAGACCGCGCTGTTCCACATCTCCGAAGCGCTGGTTCGCTGGATCGCACCGATCCTGGCGTTTACCGCCGACGAGCTGTGGCAGTACCTGCCGGGCGAGCGTAACGAGTCGGTCATGCTCAACACCTGGTACCAGAACCTGAGCGAGCTGCCAGAAGGCTTCGAGCTGGACCGCGCCTACTGGGAGCGGATCATGGCGGTGAAGGTCGCGGTCAACAAGGAGATGGAGAACCTGCGCGCGGCCAAGGCCATTGGCGGCAACTTGCAGGCCGAAGTCACGCTGTACGCTGAAGACGCGCTGGTTGCGGATCTGTCCAAACTGAGCAACGAGCTGCGTTTCGTGCTCATCACCTCGACGGCCAGTGTCGCGCCTTTCGTCAGCGCGCCTGCCGATGCTGTGGTTACCGAAGTGGCCGGTCTGAAGCTCAAGGTCGTCAAATCCGGCCACGCCAAGTGCGCGCGCTGCTGGCATCACCGCGAGGACGTCGGGGTCAATCCTGAGCATCCGGAAATCTGCGGTCGTTGCGTCGACAACATCAGCGGCGCAGGCGAGGTTCGTCACTATGCCTAATGCATCGGCTGGCCGTATGGGCCGACTGGGTTGGTTGTGGCTGAGCGTGCTGGTGGTGGTCATTGACCAGGCCAGCAAGTTCTACTTCGAAAACCGTCTGGAGTTGTACGAGCAGATCGTCATCCTTCCTGACTACTTCAGCTGGATGCTGGCCTACAACACTGGCGCTGCGTTCAGCTTCCTGGCCGACAGTTCCGGCTGGCAGCGCTGGTTGTTTGCACTGATCGCGGTCGTGGTGAGTGGGGTGCTGGTGGTCTGGCTCAAGCGCCTGGGGCGTGACGAAACCTGGCTGGCGATTGCCCTTGCCCTGATATTGGGTGGGGCGCTCGGCAATCTGTATGACCGAATCTTCATCGGCCATGTCATAGACTTTATCTTCGTGCATTGGAAAGAACACGGCTTCCCGGCCTTCAATGTCGCGGACAGCGCCATCACCGTCGGCGCGATCATGCTGGCTCTGGACATGTTCAAGAGCAAGAAAACCGGAGAAACCGTCAATGACTGATCAGTTGATGACCGAACAGGCAGCACAGGAAACACGCATCGGTCAGAACACGGAAGTCACCCTGCATTTCGCCCTGCACCTGGAAAACGGCGACAACGTCGACAGCACGTTCGACAAGGCCCCAGCGACCTTCAAGGTCGGCGATGGCAGCCTGCTTCCTGGCTTCGAAGCGCTGATTTTCGGTTTCAAAGCCGGCGACAAACGTACGCTTCAGGTGCCGCCGGAAAACGCTTTCGGTCAGCCGAACCCGCAGAATGTGCAGATCATGCCGCGCTCGCAGTTCCAGAACATGGAGCTGTCCGAAGGGCTGCTGGTGATCTTCAATGATGCGGCGAATACCGAGCTGCCGGGCGTGGTGAAAGCGATAGACGATGATCAGGTCACCGTCGATTTCAATCACCCGCTGGCGGGCAAGACGTTGACCTTCGAAGTGGAAATTTTCGAGGTGAAGGCACTCTGAGCATCGCCAGAGCGCTTGGCCCCGGCACTGTTCGGGGCCTTTTCGTTTTTATGTTTCATTGCGCGTAGACACGAGGCACATCATGCAAATCAAACTCGCCAACCCACGAGGCTTCTGCGCCGGGGTGGACCGTGCGATCGAAATCGTCAATCGCGCGCTGGAAGTGTTTGGCCCGCCGATTTACGTGCGCCATGAAGTGGTTCATAACAAATTCGTCGTCGAAGACCTGCGCAGCCGTGGCGCGATCTTCGTCGAAGAGCTTGAGCAGGTGCCGGACGACGTCATCGTGATTTTCAGTGCCCACGGCGTGTCACAGGCGGTGCGCACCGAGGCGGCAGGTCGCGGTTTGAAGGTGTTCGACGCCACCTGTCCGCTGGTGACCAAAGTGCATATCGAGGTGGCGCGCTACAGCCGCGATGGCCGCGAGTGCATCCTCATCGGTCACGCCGGCCACCCGGAAGTCGAAGGCACGATGGGCCAGTACGACGCCAGCAATGGCGGCGCGATCTATCTGGTCGAAGACGAAGCGGACGTCGCCAAGCTGCAGGTCGGCAACCCCGAGAACCTGGCTTTCGTGACCCAGACGACGTTGTCGATGGACGACACCAGCCGTGTGATCGACGCCTTGCGCTCGCGATTCCCGGCCATTGGCGGTCCGCGTAAAGACGACATCTGCTATGCCACGCAAAACCGTCAGGATGCGGTAAAGGTTCTGGCCGATGAGTGTGACGTGGTGCTGGTGGTCGGCAGCCCGAACAGCTCCAACTCCAATCGCCTGCGCGAACTGGCTGAGCGCATGTCGACCCCGGCCTATTTGATTGATGGTGCCGAAGACATGCAGCGCAGCTGGTTCGACGGCGTTGGACGCATCGGCATTACCGCCGGTGCTTCGGCGCCCGAGGTGCTGGTGCGTGGCGTGATTGAGCAGTTGCACGCCTGGGGCGCGACCGGCGCGGACGAACTGGCCGGGCGCGAGGAAAACATCACCTTCTCGATGCCGAAGGAATTGCGCGTCAAGTCACTGCTGTAATCCGGTCATTCTGTCACCGCATCATGCGCAGGGCTCGCTGCCGAATCCCTCGGATCGCAGCGTGACCCTGCCAGTCACCGCGATCGCCAACTGATAGCGGCTGGCGGGTGCGTCTTTGAGGCACACCGCCAGGGTGCCGTTGGCGTTGTTCAGCAGCCGCCCCGTGTTATCAAAACCAATCCGCGCAGCTACTTTGCTGTTGCCGACGACCCTGACATTTCGGTGGCTGGCGAACTCGGCCAGAGAAAGCTCGCCCTCGTCCCTGAACTGGTTGCGGTTGCTGTCAACGAACACATTCCAGCCTCGGCTCCAGTCATTGTCCAGCGCCTGCATCACCACCGGCTGACTGCGCAGAATCGCCTCCGTGCGAGCCATTCGCAGCCCACTGGCCAGTTGCTGAGCCGTGTCCTGACGGCGTTGAGAATCGATCAGTTGCCCGAAGGCGGGGATCGCCAGCGTGGCGACGATGCCGACAATCACCAACCCTGCCAGCAGTTCAATCAGCGTCAATCCTTGCTGTTTCACGAGCGTCTTCCGTTGAGTGCGGCGCTCAAGCAAACACCCGCGTGGCCGCGCTGACAACCGGGTCGATTGTCAGCCGGTATGTCCGCAAGCCGCCGTTACACATCCTCCGGGCAAACCGCCGCGCATCGGCTTCACTGGTGGCTGCACAGCGGATGGCAGAGGTGACGATGCGAGGGAAGACGATGCAATCAGGGATGACATTGATCGAGGTGTTGGTCGCGTTGCTGATCTTCAGTGTCGGCATATTGGGCGTGGCGATGTTGCAGCTCAACGCCCTGAAATACACCGACAGCTCGATGCGCAGCATGCACGTCAGCTTTATCGCCCATGACCTGTTCGAGCGCATCCGCGCCAATCCGGCGACCCGTTACGCGCTGGCTTCGCTGAGTCAGGCGCCTACTTCCGGCAGTCTCGCCGTGCCCCGCCAGCAAGACCTGTACGACTTCGCGACGCAGTTGAAACGCGCGGTCGGTGACGACGCCGAGGCATCGATTGCGGTGGCGGGATCGAGCGTGACCCTTACATTGAAGTGGGACGATTCCCGTGCCAGCCAGAAGCTTGCGGACAAGCAAACACTTACGCTGATCGCCGATGTCGCTGCCGAGCGGGGCGCACGGCCATGAAGACTCTGGAGAGGGGCTTTGGCCTCGTCGAAGTCATGTTGGCGCTGGTTCTGGGGTTGGTGATGTCGCTGGCCTTGGCGCAGATATTTATCAGTTCAAAGAGCAGTTATGCCAGTCAGACATCGTCCGCCAGCCTGCAGGAAGACGCACGATTCGTGCTCAGCAAAATGGTCCAGGAAGTGCAGCTGGTGGGCATGTTTGGCTGCCTGGGGAAGGTCGAAGACGCCAGCGTCAGTAATGGTTTCTCCAGGGCGTTTGAAGACCCCATCACGTGGGACGCCAATTCGCACACTCTGACCCTCGCCACGGCCGGAACCGGGGAGGGCGGCGGCTGGTCGACCTGGGTCATTCACACCGACTGCATTTCATCCGCCACCGCGTACTCCAGCGGCCGGGCGCCTCGACTTGCCGTGGATGAGACCGCCATGCCCATTCACCGGCAGGTCTATCGCTTCAACGAGGCACGCAATGAGCTGTCGCTGAACGGCCAGCCTCTGGTCAGTAACGTTCGCGCGTTCAGCGTGCTGTTCGGCGTCGCCGGATCCATCAACGACCGCTCCATCTCGCGGTACGCCGCCACTGCCGAACCCTCCCTCATCCGCAGCGTGCGATTGACCCTGACCCTGTTCGACCCCGCAGACCGGGCCCAGGAACAGACCCTTGATGTTGTCGCTGCCATCCGTAATCGACTGGGGTAAGTGCATGAACGTGAATGCACAACGTGGTGCGGTGTTGATCGTCAGTTTGGTGTTCCTGCTGTTGTTGACCTTGCTGGCCACATCGTCGATGCAAAACGCCACGCTCCAGGAAAAAGTGGCCGGCACGCTAAAGCTGGGCGATGGGTCGTTTCAGTCCGCCGAGACAGCGCTGCGCCTTGCGGAAGCGAAAATCGTGGCACCGGGTTTTTCCCTGCCAGCTTGTTCGTCGCCAGCCAAATGTGTGCCACCGCCTGAAGCGTTGACCCTTTCCAGCAGCGGAACGGGCGCGGCGTCGGGCGTGGATTGGGTCGCGACGCGAGGTGGTTTTTACGGCATTCAGCATGTTGGCCAAACCGACCAGCCGGCCGAAGGCGCAGACGGTCAGTTTTGGAACTTGTATCGCGTGACGGCTGTTGGCATCGAGGGCGACTCACGCACCGTGCTCGAAAGCATCCACACCCAGGAGCGTCGCGTGATGTGGCGGCAGCGGCAATGAACAGAGCAACCGCAGGCTTCACCCTGATTGAACTGCTGATTGCCATCGCCATCGTCGCGATTCTCGCCGCCGTCGCGTACCCGCAGTACAGCGAATACACCCGTAAAACTCGCCGCTCCGAGATCGCCGGGGTGCTGGTTGAAGAGGCGCAGAAGCTGGAGCGGTTTCATTCGCGGGCAGGGCAGTACTCGGACGTCAGCGGGCCGCCGGCGTTTAGTCATGAGGTGTCAGTGGGAAATGCATTTTATCGGATAGGGGCTGAGCGCAAGGAGCGGACCTTTACGCTGACCGCGTCGCCGATTGGCGGGGGCCTGATGGGAGGCGATGCCTGCGGCAGCTTTGTGCTGGAACACACCGGCAGGCGCGACAATCTCGGGATGTCGGGGGCTGCCAGTGTGGCGGGATGTTGGGGGCGGTGACGGCTATTTGAAACACTCAGCGGCGCCGGATGCTGATGTTTTGTTCCCGAGTTGGTCAATGGTCAACGAACCGCATGCATCTTGCATTTGCTGCCCCAGAGGGGCTGCGGTAAATGAATACGTCGTCGCTGTCGCAGCTACGCTCAACTGGTATTTGCCGGTTTGTGAGGCCGGCGTCGCGCTGGCGAAACCCAAAGCTGTGAGACTCGCCGAATAGCTATTGTTCTGCGCGTAATACCGCTCCATTCGCGCCACTGCGTCGTTGAGCATCACGATCCCTTCGGCACGATAACCGCGCTGGACATATTTGGTGTAGGCCGGATAGGCAATCGCGGCCAGGATGGCGACGATGGCGACGGTAATCATCAGCTCGATCAGCGTGAAGCCGCGTTCAGATCGTGTTACAGAATGCATTGAGTACAGCCTCATGGAGTGTATGGGATGACGCGCCAGTTCTGACGGCCATTGAAAGCGGTTCCGGTGTTGACGGCAGTGGGTTCGCCGCTCGAGTCGGTGGCGTACTTGCTGCCGCCGATGCTGCCAACGTCCACACCCCCGGCACTGATGCTCATCCCGCTGACGACGGTGTCGTTGTAGTTGTCAGCGCTCGAGATCGTACCGTTGCGTCGAAGGTTGAACACGGTAAAGGTCGTGCGGCCTCCGGTGGTCGGGTTAAGGCCGTAAAGCCATCCGGTGACGCCCGGGCTGCATACGTCGGTGACAGGGGTCCTCGTCGATGCAAACAATACGCTGCCGCTGAGGACCAGCGGATCGACCAGCCGCTCACCCAGAAGCGTGTTGCCCACAGCAAGGTCGAGATACCAGCCCGACTTGGCGGTCCAGTCCACCGTGTTATTACTCACGATGCGGACATCGTTACTGGTGCCCGCAAAACTGACGTTATTGGCTTGGGACGTAATCGTCTGAGCCTGAAGGCTGCCCCGCGTCAACGTCGGCGTTGACGATGCTGCAGCGCCCACCGTTTGTTTATCCCAGATGCCGTACAGAGTCTGCAGGTCGGTGCTGGCCTTATCCGCCGTCGCGAAGTAGCGACCCGTTCCGAACAACACGATCGTTCCCGCTGCGGTCGGGTGGGCCACGACCGTAGGCGGCGCAGTAATGGACTGCACGGCGGCCCCTGCTGTATCGCTCGCGGTTGCGGTGTAGAGCGGTTTGTTGCCAAACGCTACTTTGTAGTTACTCGCTGTGGCGTTTGCCGTCAGCGAACCTGCGATCAGGTCAAAGCGCCACAGATTGCCAAGCAGGTCCCCGGCATACACGTAATCTGCATAGCCGTCGGCGTTTGCATCCAGCACCACGGGAGAAGACAGCCCGTTGTTGCCGGTCACCGAGGTGGTCAACTTGCTGATCGTGGCACCTGTGGCGGCATTGAGGATGAACAGTGATGCGTTGCCGTTGTTGCCGCTGTAGCCATTGCCGACTATGACGCCCCATTCTCCGGAGTGCAGCTTGGCGATGACAGGAACGGAAAAACTTGAGCCCAGATCCACGTCGTTCTGTGACGTGAACTCCCAGAGCAGGCTGATGCTGTCGGGATTGGTGACGTCCAGCGCAAAGATTTCCCGTCCTCCAGCACCCAGCGTGCCCACCAGAATCGTGTGCCAGGCGCTGCCAAAGTAAACGTCTGCGACGACCGGCGTGCTGTCGACGAAGAAACGGTGAAGGGCGGAGTTGGAGTTGTAGTCCTTGTTGGTCAACGCATTCAGGTTCGAGATCACTGCCGTGGGGATGAACGCGAATTTTTCGACGCCGGTCAGGGTGTCGAACGCATGCAGCATCCCGTCATTGGCACCGACGTAAACTTGCCCGCGTCGGGTGCTCTGGGTCGTCTGGAACGTTCCGTAGGCGCCGCTCTGTCCGTCGAGCGTATCGGCAACGGTAGCGTCATAGAGCGCTGTGTCCACCACCACTGGCGAGGAGTTGACCAGGTCACCGATGAGCGATGCACGGCGGCGATAGGTGGAGGTCGCTTTACTAGTGTCGCCTTTCACGAAGTCCACTTGGTCAGACGTCAATGTCGTCTGCAAGTTGATGCCGGCGTAGGTACGGTTCGCCAGGTTGGCATAGGTGAACGCCTGCAGGCCGTTAGTGGTCGTGCCTGCCATCTGGATGTTGCGCGAACTCCATGTAGGCACTACCTGCGAGGCAGACCAGTTCTGTACGCTGCTGGTACTGCCGTCCGCTTTGTTGATCGTGGTGGTGGTCTTGATCAGGTCGCCGCTCCAGGTGGCGACATTGAGGCTGTTCAAATATGTCGCGGCCGCGTTGCTGGTGCCGAGCGCAGGGACCACTGCCGGTGTCGCCACCGAGTTATTGGTTTGCAGAATCTGGTTGAAGGCGGCGTCGAGCTGTTGCTTGAGCGTCGAAGCGTTGGTCACCAGGAAGTAATTGTTGGGTGTGCCCGATTTTGTCGAATCCCACTGTCCCGCCACCGGCAGGCTGCTGCTGGTGTTGGTCGGGCCGCCGAAGCCGCCCCACTTGGCCGCGTACCACAATGGATCCTGGAGGTTGGTGATGGAGGTCGTTGGCGAGGCAACGAATCTTCGCGTGTGAGTATCTCCGCGAGTCAAAGGAAGCACAGCCTGGTTTTGGTCTTTGCGTCCCGGCAGCAGGTCGGCCGTGTTGTTGCAGGTCGCGGTGGATGTCGCGCATGCACCGGGAAGTCTCGTACCGGGCGTGTCCAGCGAGTAGTGAAGGTTGCCGTTGGCCCCCCCTGTCACCTCCAGATAAATACCATCGGTGGTGGTGCCGGAAATGGTATAGCCCATGTGCGACTCGGCGCCCGATACCGAGTAGACGGTCTGCAGCGTCACATCCAGAGTGCCGAGGGCGTTGACCGCGACGGTATAGAGCACGATGGCGTCCATGTCGTAATCACAGCCCTGACCGCAGTCATCGAACACCACCCGGAAAACCGCCTGCGCCCGGCCGCCGTTGATATTGGCGTTGGTGGGCTGGCCTGTCATGTTGTACAGCGAATCGATATAAAAGCCGGTGATTTGCTCGGTAATGCCGCTGCTCGCCACTTTGCCAAATGGTACCAGCGTGATTGAGCCCGTACCGACGGGCATTTGAATCCGCGGTAGTGTCGATGAGAGCGCGATGGAAAATGTCTGGACCTTTTGGTTACCCAGTGACGTGATCGGGTTGGTATTGGCGAAATAAGCCACCGCTGCCGCGTTGAACGTGCCCTCTTTGGTGGGCTCTTCGGGCAATCCCCTGATGTCGCCCAGACTGGACGCCACTTTTGCAGTCGGCGCCTGATCGCTAGCGCTTAATGTCTGGCCGATGTTGATGTTTTTGCTGCCACCCACATCGGAGTTCCAGATTGTCTGCCCAAGGGCGCTGACATCCAGGTTTTTCAGCGCATCGGAACTGCCCGGGGCGGCGTTTATCGTGTATTTGCTGCCAGGCAAGTCGGAGTCATAACTAGGGGTGACGTCACTGAAAAGTGTCTCGAATGGTTTGGAACAGCTCGGATAGGTCGGCGGTGTGGCGGCTGCGTTCGGTGTCGCCGAGTAAGGGTTGCTCCACGTCGTGACGCTGGTCAGGCTCAAGCCACCGCTGGTGTCAGCATTCCCGGATTTATAGTTGGCAGTAGGCGTGGTCTCGCCACTGAAGTAGCGCATGGTCTCAAACATCATTTCGCCAAGCGGATTCCCCCAGTTTGGGCAGTTCGCGTTCGGCATCGGGGTCACGTAAATATTGCACCCGGTGGTACTGAGCCTCAGCCCGTCCAAGGTGCCGATGATCGCGCCTTTTACGTAGTTGCCATATCTGTCCTGTGTGCCAAAGATGCCGGTCGAGGCATCGATTTCGGCAGAGAAGCTGCCCATCGCTTTGCGGACCACGCCGCCCTGAATGTTGTTCTGGTAGGTTCCCGTCACAAGCCCGAAATACATCTGGTTGCCTTCACCGTAGTCGTGAAGGATGCCTGTGGGTTTGTAGGTACCATTGGGATAGAGCTTGCAATTGCTTTCGATAAAGCCCGATTTACAGACCTCGACCCGCACCTGATAGCTGGTGGGCGAAACATCTACGTCGCTGAAGCTGGTGTTGGTTGCCTTGGACCCGCCCTGGGTCACTTCCCGGGATACCCAGCCAAAGATGCGGATGTTCGACACGTTGGACAGCACACGCAGCAACGGCGCGCTGCTTTGCGTGTTGTTGGCGAAGAGCGTGTAGTTGCCCGCACTGGGATTCGACAGTGGCGTGTAATCCGACAGGTCGTAACCATCGATTGTACGGCTCGAATATTCCTTGCCCCACGTGTGTGCGTCGGTCGAAATATAGGCGCGGGTAAGAATGGTCTGCGAGGTGGTGTCCACCTCGCGATAGCCGCCATAGAGCACTTTACGCAGCGCATCAGCGCGTGAGGTCGTCAGGTAGTTAAGGTAATCGCCACTCCAGCTGCCTGGACATTTCTTCAGGTTGGCAACCGTTGTTTTTGACTGCGCCGAAAAGTAACCATTGTTGTAGCTGTAGCACGTGAGTGAGTCGAAATAGCCCAGGTAAGTGATTGAAGGCTTGTAACGAATATCGATTGAGCCGTCCCCGTCCAGATCCGAGGCGTCGTTATAGGCAGGGAAAAACAATTTATGGTCGCGGCCCACCACCAGCATGTTCAACGGCGGTACGGAGTTGTTCAGGAACAGCGGCAGCTGCGCGGGAACCTGGCTCACGGCAGCGTGCGCCAAGCCGAACGGCAGCAGGATCAGACAGGCCAGTGCAACGATGAAACTGCTGAGCGTGATTGGCTTATTCATGGTCGTTCACTGTCTGGCAGGCACTTAAGAGTCGGAAACGGCAAAAACCGTGCGAAGGATGACGCGTTGCGTGGTTGTGTCGCTGGAGCATCTGACGTTGGAAGCGCAGGCGGTGATTTCGTAATAGTGACGGCCGCAGTCTCTGGCCAGAAGCGCGCAATTATTCTGCGTCTGACCGTCCAGGAACTTCAGATCGGTTACATACCATTCAATCTCGACGTTATTGCCGGTGACCGGATTGTATTGATAAGTAGTAACCAGGTTGATATTGGCGATGTTGGCGGCGTTGAATGCCGGCAAATAGTCGCCATTTGTCAGGGTCGTCGGGATACGCATGCAGGGCTTGTTCGTATTGCCGGCGATCGCAGTGCATTGCCACTGGTTGATGCTCAGTTCACCGATTCGCAGCCCCGCTTCGGCGGCGTTGGTCAGGGTCTTCTGGAGCCTGAGGTTACCGGTGATCCGGGATTCGAGCGACACCCCCCGCATGCTGGAAAGTGCAAGCAACGTGATGATCAACAGCATCATCAACGCCACCAGAAGCGTGGCGCCGGTCTGGTTGCGGTGTTGCCAGCGCGCAAGCGTATTGATCGGGGGCTTCATGGCATCTGATTCCGGATCATGACGGTCCCCTGCACAATTTGATAAATACCTTTCGTATCGTTGTAACTGGTGCCATAGCGCCCGTTCCAATCTTTCAAAGCGGGTGAAATATCGGTGGTAGAGTCGCGGATCATTGGTGTGCCCGAGCTCTGCATCAACGCGCTGTAGCGCACCGCCGCAATGGTCCCGGTCGGCGCGGAGGTGCTGAATTTGCTGACAGCTTTCGGGTCCGAGGGGTCCGATCCATATTCAAAACGCAGATCCTGAACGCCGCTCACCAACTGTTGAGTCGCGGCACCGCTGGTGCACGTAATGGCCTTGTTGGCAGAATCAAAATCTATTCTTTCAACAATTTTCGGGCGCACAGTGGTCGGCACCGACCGCGCCGAATAGGGCGTGGTTATGTTGTTCTGGTCCCCCGCTGCAAGAGCGGCGCCTTGGCAGGTGACATCAAGCTTGCTGGTGGCCTGATATTGAATGCACAAGGACGATTCGGATAGTGCTACGACGGAGGCACCCTGGGGGAAATTGCAGCCATTCATGGAATTGTCAGCGGGAATCACTGCGCCGAGGCTGCTGCGGTACCCTGCCTTCAGCAGTTCCTGGCTCAGGATGGCCAAGGTAAATCGGCCGTTTTCCTGATTGCCCATCTGTGCCTGCTGGAATAGATAGGTCCGTTGGTTGCTGATGAAAATCTGAGTCACGCCGAGGATCAGAAATAGCCCGATGACCATCGCGACCATCAGCTCGATCAGTGACAGGCCTTCCTGCCGGTTAGGTAAGGCGTTCACTGTCATTTGATGCGTGTCCTCAAGCGGTAGGTGCAGGTGCCTGGCGTCGTGAGACTAGAGCCGGTCATGCAGTCGGCGGCGTTCTTGACCGTCCAGGCAACCTGAATCTCCAGATCAGCGTTCGTTGTGCTTGAGGTCGTACAGGCTGATACATCGCCTGGCGTAGGTGTTTTGCAGATATAAAAGCTGTCCGAGTCAAGCAGGTTGTCGGCGCCTGGCAACATGGTGCGTGCACGTGATGCCCAGCAACCGATCTGCTCGGAAAGCGCTGAAGGTGACGGTGTGCAGTCCGAAGCGGGATCCGGAAACGGAGAGCCCGGCGCCTTCAGGCATGAGTTGGCGGTGGTGCAATCCGCGGGTGCGCTGCGAATGATTTCGACGAGATCGTCCACCAGCATCATCGCGGTATTACGCTGAACAGAATCCTGAGTGTAGGGAATGGCCTTGCTTTGCAGGGCAACCATCCCAAGCACGCCCACCACAGTGATGAGCAGGCTGACCAGGACTTCGATCATGCTGAAACCCGCTGAACGACCGGGCGCGAAGCTAGCGTCCATCAGCACCCTCCAGGGCGCGTCGAGGCGGGAGGTGTTACCCGTCCGCTGGACTGCACGGAGATAAATTGCGGCGTAACGGAGGCGTCACTGGCGTATGAAACCTGGAAGCAGGTAGTCGCAGATGACGTGCCCGTCGGCGAGAAAGCAATGCTGCCCACTGCGGTAGCAATAGTGATACCGGCCTGCAGCCCAGAGGCGCCAATCTGTCTCAGCGTTTGCTGAGTCGTTTTAACCGAGAGATCCCCAGCCCAGTTGGCGCTGCTGTTTCCGGGCGCCGCAATGGTGACAGGCGTGCTACGAGTCACCGCTTCGCCCCGAGCATATTGCAGCAGGTCATACAGCTCATCGGCCCCGGCCCTCACGTTACTTCGGTGAATCAAGCCAACGAAACTCGGCACCGCAATGGCCGCGAAAATACCGACGATTACCACGGTCACGATCAACTCGATCAACGTAAACCCGCCGCTCATGCCCTTGTCAGGACATTGCCAGCTGCGACGCGGATTCGGGCGCGTTAGACCAGAGCTGAGATCCATCAAGGAAATTCCATTTTTTGCGTTGAAATATGGTGATACTACCCAGCTCCGAAGTCGCTAAGTAGTAGATGTCCGGGAATTTTCGGCGGACCGGTGGCATACAGTATTTCTTCGGCCGCTTTCGCGTCAGGTTGATTGCTATCTGACGGGCGGACTGCGGCGCATATTATCCGTGGGTGGTTGGGTTCAGCATGTCCAGGCAACACATCATTATCATCGGCGGCGGCGTCATCGGCCTCCTGACGGCCTTCAATCTCGCCTCCAAAGTCCGAAGCGTAACGCTGATCGACCGTTCCGAAGTCGGCCAGGAATCCTCATGGGCCGGCGGCGGCATCGTGTCGCCGCTCTACCCATGGCGCTATAGCCCGGCGGTAACGGCACTCTCGCACTGGTCCCAAGATTTTTACCCACAGCTCGCCGAGCGCTTGCTGGCAATGACCGGCATCGACCCGCAAGTACACAAGACTGGCCTTTACTGGCTGGATCTGGACGACGAAGCCGAGGCCCTCAAGTGGGCGGCGCTTATGAAGCGTCCGCTGACATCGGTGGATATTTCTGCGGTGTACGACGCCGTGCCCGTCATGGGGGGCGGCTATTCAAGTGCAGTGCACATGGCCGACGTCGCTAATGTCCGCAACCCGCGTCTGGTCAAGTCGCTCAAGGCTGCACTGCTGGCGTTGCCCAATGTGGTGATTCGCGAGCACTGCCAGGTCATCGACTTCGTACGCGAAGGTAATCGCGTACTGGGAGTCACGACAGACGAGGGCGATGTGCTCGGCGACAGCGTAGTGCTGGCGGCGGGCGCATGGAGCGGCGATCTGCTCGGCAAGCTGGGGCTGGCGCTGCCCGTCGAACCGGTTAAAGGGCAGATGATCCTCTACAAGTGCGCCGCCGACTTTCTGCCGAGCATGATCCTCGCCAAAGGCCGTTACGCCATCCCCCGGCGTGACGGACATATCCTCATCGGCAGCACGCTCGAACACGAAGGTTTTGATAAAACACCCACTGAAAATGCTCTGGAAAGCCTAAAAGCTTCGGCGATCGAACTGATCCCGGCTCTGGCGGATGCGCACGTGGTCGGGCACTGGGCAGGGCTGCGGCCGGGATCGCCTGACGGCATTCCTTTCATCGGCCCTGTGCCGAATCATCAAGGCTTGTGGCTCAACTGCGGCCATTACCGCAACGGCTTAGTGCTGGCGCCGGCTTCGTGTCAGTTACTGACGGATTTGCTGGTCGGGGAAATGCCGATTATAGATGAGGCGCCTTATGCGCCAGAGGGGAGACTGAAACCATGAGCGGCCATCTCCGACGCCAGTAGACCTCGAAGTGCTTCGGTACTCGTGAGTAGCTCCGCGAGCAGCGCGTCATCGATATCCATGTAGCCTTCGTGTTCAGCGAGGTTTCTGCGCTCGTGGCAAAGCGCAAAGAGCCTCACCCGCACTTTATCCAGATTCAGCGTGTGTGGAAGGCACTGAAACACGAGATAGCGGCGGTCTGACCGATATCCTTTCAGGCGCATTGCCGCCAGCGCCAGTGCGTGTGCAGCGTTATAGGCCAGATCAAAACGGCTGGCGTATGAAAGCGCGGAATTATGAGCGTCCAACAGCCTATCAAGCGCCGAGCGGACCAGTCCGATACATTCGTTCTTGTCAGCAGGCTCGGCTTTCAATCCGCCGGTACGTACCAAGTTCGCCAAAGGCTCGTTGCCCAGTCCGTAGGTTCTCCCTAATCGCTTCCGATGATGTCGATCTTTTCCTGCTCTGCCACTCGGGTCACAAAGCTGTTGCCGGTGGCGAGCTTCGCTTTCCAGTCCGACGGCGTGTAGAGCGTCGGGTTGATGGGTCTGCCCAGCATCTCTTCGAGCGGGATCATACGCTCCATCACTTCGCTGTAGCTGACGCCTTCACCGATCAGCATCAGATCTATATCGCTGGATGTGTTTGCGGTCCCTTTCGCAACCGAGCCGCAAATAAACGCTCGCTGAATCTGGTCTGCGAAAGGCAATAACTCCACTCGGAGGTGATCGGCGATGCCGAATGTTTTGCGCACAAGGCCAACCAGTTCGGGGTACACCGGACTTTCAGGATTCGCCTGATAATGGATTTGGTTGCCTTGGCGGGTTGCGGTCAGCAAACCTGCTGAGTGCAATTTCTCCAGCTCACGAGTTGTGCTGCCTTTGCCGACTTGGGCCCAGCGACTGATTTCGTTGGTATAGAAACTCCGCTCCGGATTGCCGAAGAGCAGGCCCAGCACTCGTTGCTGAGTGGTGGTGAAGAGCGCGTCGCCGATGTTCATAGGGATTTGTCTGGATAAGTCCCAAAAAGGGAACGATAGGTCCCTTTTTGGGACTTATAAAGCGTACGTCGAATCCATCACTCCAACCCCAACTTCTTCAACCGATAGCGCATCGACCTGAAGGTCAAATTCAAACGCTGCGCGGCCGCCGTGCGATTCCAGCGGGTTTCTTCCAGCGCTTGCAGGATCAGTTTGCGCTCGATGCTTTCCAGATAGTCTTCCAGATTATCGATGTCGGCCAGGCTCGGGCCGTCTTGCTCGGTGGGGCGTGACGGCTCGGCCAGGCGCAGGTCTGCGGTGTTGATCTGATCGTCTTCGCACAGCGTGTACGCCCGCTCGAGCATGTTTTCCAGCTCGCGCACATTGCCGGGAAAACGATAGCCCTTGAGCGCCGCCAGCGCATGGGGCGGGAGAAGGGTGGCAGGCTCGCCGGCGGATTCAGTCAGGCGACGCAGCACGCTGTTGGCAATCTCTTCGATGTCTTCGCGGCGCTCGCGCAAGGGCGGTACGCGCAGCTCGATGACGTTCAGCCGGTAGTACAAATCCTGACGGAAACGCCCGGCCGCCACTTCCTGATTGAGGTCCTTGTGGGTGGCACACAGCACGCGAACGTCCACCACCTGCTCCTGCTGGCCGCCGATGGCGCGAACGGATTTTTCCTGGATCGCGCGGAGCAGTTTCACTTGCATCGCCAGCGGCAGGTCAGCGACTTCATCGAGAAACAGCGTCCCACCATTGGCGACCTGAAACAGGCCGGGCTTGTCCTCGTGGGCGCCGGTGAAGCTGCCTTTGCGGTGCCCGAAGAATTCGCTTTCCATGAGCTCTGACGGGATTGCGCCACAGTTGACCGGCACGAACGGCTGCTCGGCGCGCGGGCCTTGCTCATGAATCAACCGGGCGACCAATTCTTTGCCGCTGCCCGATTCGCCACTGATGTAAATCGGCGCCTGGCTGCGGGCCAGTTTGGCGATTTGCTTGCGCAGCGCCTGCATCGGTGGCGAGCTGCCGAGCAGGCGGTTATCGATGCGGTTGTCTTCAGCAGGCGCAATACGCAGGCGCAGAGCGCTCGTCACCAACTCACGCAATCGCGTCAGGTCGACAGGCTTGGTCAGAAAGTCGAACGCGCCGGCTTTCAGGGCATGGATCGCTGTGTCGAGGCTGCCGTGGGCGGTGATCATCGCCACCGGCACCTGGTTGTGGCGCTTTTGAATGTGCTGCACCAGCTCCAGGCCATTGCCATCGGGCAGGCGCATGTCGGTCAGGCACAGGTCGAACGCTTCGCGGGCCAGCCACTCTTGGGCTTCCTTGACGTTTCGCGCGCTGCGGGTGTCTAGCTTCATTCGTCCGAGCGTGATTTCCAGCAACTCACGAATGTCCGGCTCATCGTCGACGATCAGAATTTTTTGCCGTGGGCTCATGTTCAGCTCAGCTTGAACGGATGGGCGAAGGTAATTCGCATGCAGCTTCCGCCACCTTCCCGTGGAGTGTAATTGAGGCTCGCCTGATTGCTTTCGCACAGTTCGCGCGACAGGTACAGGCCCAGGCCGGTTCCTTTGGTTTCGGTGGTGAAGAAGGGCTCGAAGATTTTCGCGAGATGCTCTTCGGCAACGCCCGGCCCGTCGTCAAGAACTTCCAGCGTCGGCAGTTCGCTGAACGGTGCTTGAAACAACCTTAGCCAAACTTGCGCGTGTGCGTGCAGCTGGCCGCTATAGCGCAAACCGTTTTGCACCAGATTGCTCATCACTTGCTGCAACTGTTCCGCGTCCATCTGCGTACTGAGCACGCCTGCACCGATGTCCAGATGCACGCTTTGTCCCGCCGTCAGCTCATCGCCAAGGTTGCGGACGAACGCCTCGAGCCACTGCTTGAGGTCGAGCAGATGGGGCTCGGTCTGACGTCGACGAGACAACTGCAGAACGTTCTCGATCACCAGATTCATCCGCCGCGATTGATCGTGAATGATTTGACTGAGACGCCGGTCCGGAACGGTCAGTTCCTCGGATTCCAGCAGCAGTTGGGCGGCATGACTGATGGCGCCCAGCGGGTTGCGGATCTCGTGGGCGATACCGGCGGTCAGTCTGCCCAGCGCGGCCAGTTTGAGCTGCTGGGCCTGTTGGGAAATCTGCGACAGGTCATCGAGAAATACCAACGTATGGCGATGACTGCCGCGCGCCAGGGCGATGAACCCCGGACGCAGCACCGGGCCGATTGCCGAAGTGGTAATGCTGCGCGGTGCCATGGACGGATTGGTCATCCACTGACCCAGGCGCTCGACCAACTGCGGCGAGTAAACATCGACGATCTCGCCCAGCAAGCGTTCGTGGCCCAGCAGATTCAGCGCGCTCTGGTTGGCGAGCAGCACTTTATGATCCTCGTCGAGCACCAAAATGCCGGTCCGCATGCGCTGCAGGATCAATGCGTTGAGCTCTTCAAGGTTGTCGACGTCAGCGGCGCGACGTTCGGCGATGTCTTCGCTGAGCTGCAGCCGGCGTGAGAGGGCCTGGACCAGCAGGGCCGCCGCAAAGCACAGGGCACCCAGCGAGCCGGCCTGCACGAAATGATTGGCGGCAGAGGGCTTGTGATAGCTGATGTAGAAGGTCAGATAAATGATGCCGATGGCTGACAGCGCGGCAATCAGCAGCCCGGTTCGTTTGCGCAGCAGCACATTGCTGATCGCCACAGAGGCAATGATCAGGTTGCCAATGCCGCTCGGCGCCCCGCCCCCGGCATAGAACAGCGCCGCCAGCATCAGCGTGTCAGCCATGGCCAGGGAGAACAGTTGCCCTTGGCGGCTTGGGCGTTCGAGCAGCACCACGACGAGGATGTTGAACACCAGATACAGCCAACAGCCGATCCGGAATAGCTCGATATCGGCCAGCTCCAGCAGTTCGGCATCCAGGCTGCTGGAGATCAGCAGCACCAGCAGTACGCCGATGCTCAGACGATAGAGGTGATACAGCCGCAGGATGCGTTGTGCCTGAGGCGTGGTCAGCGACAGGCTGTCAGCGGTCACGTGCAGCGGGGCCCTGCAAACGGTGCGCTTCGGTGCAATACCATTGCTGATTCTGGCTCAGCGCGCGATCGCGAGGGACATACACGCCACATTGCGCGCAACGCACCATGGGCGCAGCGTCGACTTCCGGCGTTGCGGGTTTCGGGCGTGGGGCAGGGCCTTTGGTCAGGCGTTTGAAAAACCAGATGGCCGCCACGATCAGGGCGATCCACATAATCAAGCGAATCATGTCTGTCAGCTTATGAAGTGAAGAGCGCGCAGTGTAGCCAAGCGGGTGTCGGGCGCACAGTCATCTCCATCGCCGGATGCTGTCGGAAAACGGTCAGGCATGAAAAAAGGCCCCGAAGGGCCTTTTTCAGCTGACGCTTGGCAGGGACTGAATCAGTCGAACAGGCCAAAGGTCATGTAGCTGAAGATCGAGCGGCTTTTCGGCGTGCCGTCGTCATCATTGTTTTTCTTCTCTTCGTCAGCCGACTGGTTCTCAGGCAACAGGTCGGCAGGGATGGCTTCCTTGGCGTCCTGGTACTGCTTGATCACGTCCTGGTTGGCGCGGGTTTGTCCTGGTGGCAGCGGCGGACGGCTTTCGATCAGGCCCAGCGTCGCCTTGGACAGCCACGAGCGGTTGTCGGCTTCTGCCGTGCGCGCTTCGAACTTGCCGTCCACCAGTTGCGGGTGATCCGGGTAGTTGGTTTTCAGGACTTGCAGGCTGGTGTCAGCCAGGTCGTCGAGGTGCAGACGCTGATAGGCCTCGACCATGACCGCCAGGCCGTCACCGACCGATGGGGTTTCCTGGAAGTTCTCAACCACGTAACGACCGCGGTTGGCGGCTGCGACGTAGGCCTGACGGGTCAGGTAGTAGTCGGCAACGTGGATCTCGTAGGCCGCCAGCAGGTTGCGCAGGTAAATCATGCGCTGCTTGGCGTCAGGGGCGTAGCGGCTGTTCGGGTAACGGCTGGTCAGCTGAGCGAACTCGTTGTACGAATCGCGAGCGGCGCCCGGGTCACGCTTGGTCTGATCCAGCGGCAGGAAGCGGGCGATGATGCCGACGTCCTGGTCGAACGAGGTCAGGCCCTTGAGGTAATAGGCATAGTCGACGTTCGGGTGTTGCGGGTGCAGGCGAATGAAACGCTCTGCCGCCGACTTGGCAGCTTCGGGCTCGCCATTCTTGTAGTTGGCGTAGATCAGCTCGAGTTGCGCCTGGTCAGCGTAGCGACCGAACGGATAACGCGACTCCAGCGCCTTGAGCTTCTCGGTGGCGCTGTTATAGCTGTTGTTGTCCAGATCGGCCTGCGCCTGCTGGTACAGCTCGACTTCACTGAGGTTTTCGTCGATGACTTCTTTCTTCGAAGAACAGGCAACAGTAAGTCCGAGGATGGCTATCAGCAGCAGGTGTTTCACTTGCATGGCGGCTTGCGTCCCTATAACGGCCTGCTGTCTTGCGCAGGACCGTCCTGTTATGATGGGCGCCCCGTGGAACCCCCGGGACAAAAGACGCCGTATTTAACCACAAGCGCACAGCCGAAACCAAAGGCCAGTGCCACCTCCTAGTTTGAGCATGTCTGAGATCATAGAACTCCGCGCAGAGGTGCCGTCCGAATTGGGCGGTCAACGCCTCGACCAAGTCGCCGCCCAACTATTCGCAGAGCACTCGCGCTCGCGCCTTTCCGCCTGGATCAAAGACGGTCGCCTGACTGTGGACGGAGGCGCGTTGCGCCCGCGTGACATCGTGCATGGTGGCGCCGTTCTGCTCCTCAAAGCCGAGCAGGAAGCCCAGGGCGAGTGGATCGCGCAGGACATCGAGCTCGACATCGTCTACGAAGATGACCAGATCCTGGTGATCAACAAGCCGTCCGGTCTGGTTGTGCATCCGGCAGCGGGTCACGCCGACGGCACCCTGCTCAATGCCTTGCTGCACCATGTGCCGGACATCATCAATGTCCCGCGTGCCGGCATCGTGCACCGCCTGGACAAGGACACCACCGGCCTGATGGTGGTCGCCAAGACCATTCAGGCGCAGACGCAGTTGGTCACCCAACTTCAGAATCGCAGCGTCAGCCGCATTTATGAGTGCATCGTCATCGGCGTGGTGACCTCGGGCGGCAAGATCAACGCACCGATCGGTCGTCATGGTCAGCAGCGTCAGCGCATGGCGGTCATGGAAGGCGGCAAGCCTGCCGTCAGTCATTACCGGGTTCTGGAGCGTTTCCGTTCGCACACCCACGTGCGGGTCAAGCTGGAAACCGGGCGTACCCACCAGATCCGTGTGCACATGGCCCACATCAACTTCCCGCTGGTCGGCGACCCTGCCTACGGCGGTCGTTTCCGGATCCCGCCTGCGGCCAGTGTCACCATGGTCGAATCGCTGAAACACTTCCCGCGTCAGGCGCTGCATGCGCGTTTCCTTGAACTGGATCATCCGACGACCGGTAAGCGCATGAGCTGGGAATCGCCGCTGCCAGACGACTTTGTCTGGTTGCTGACGCTGCTCAAGCAAGACCGCGAAGCGTTCATCGGATGACTGAGGGCGTGACGGACTGGCTGATTCCCGACTGGCCTGCGCCGGCGGGTGTCAATGCGTGCGTCACGACGCGATCGGGCGGAGTCAGCGCGACGCCGTTCGACAGCTTCAATCTGGGTGATCACGTTAACGACGATCCAGCGGCCGTTGCGCACAACCGTTCCGCACTGACCTCGCGCCTGAATATCCAGCCTGCATGGTTGAAGCAGGTTCATGGCGTCAACGTGGTCGAGGCCGCGCCGGCAGAAGTGCTTGAGGCTGATGCCAGTTGGAGCAAAACCCCGGGCGTGGCCTGCACCATCATGACGGCCGATTGCTTGCCGGCACTGTTCTGCAATAAAGCGGGCACTCAGGTTGCAGCCGCCCATGCGGGCTGGCGCGGTCTTGCGGCGGGTGTACTTGAGGCGACGGTGGACAGTTTTGCCGATGCGCCCTCCGACATCCTGGTCTGGCTCGGTCCTGCCATCGGGCCGCAGGCATTCGAAGTCGGTCCCGAAGTGCGCGAAGCCTTCATGGCGACGCACCCTGAGACAGCCGATGCGTTCGTGCCGAGCGCCAACGCTGGCAAGTTCATGGCCGATATCTACCAGTTGGCTCGCCTGCGTCTGGCCGCCCACGGCGTGACAGCGGTGTATGGCGGCGGCCTCTCAACCTACAACGATGAGCGATTCTTCTCCTATCGCCGTGGCGCACGCACCGGACGGTTCGCCTCGCTTGTCTGGCTCGAAGCCCGGTAGCCTCCGCGCTCCCGCACTAATTCCTTCTGAATTCCTTCCTTCAAGCTAATGTTGATCCATGTCAACCCGTCAGCGCTTGAATCCTGCCTAATCGGCCGCATGTAAAGAACCATCTGGCAGGTTTTCTTTATTAGGTGTGTTCATTACTCCGGCCTGCCCATTTAGGAAGGTGACCCATGCGTATTGACCGTTTAACCAGCAAATTACAACTCGCTCTTTCAGATTCTCAATCACTGGCAGTGGGCCTGGACCATCCGGCCATCGAGCCTGCGCACTTGATGCAGGCGCTGCTTGAACAGCAGGGCGGTTCGATCAAGCCTTTGTTGCTGCAAGTGGGCTTCGACATCAATAGCCTGCGCACCGCGCTGACCAAAGAGCTCGATCAACTGCCGAAGATCCAGAACCCGACTGGCGACGTGAACATGTCGCAGGATCTGGCGCGCCTGTTGAATCAGGCCGATCGTCTGGCTCAGCAAAAAGGCGATCAGTTCATCTCCAGCGAGCTGGTGTTGCTCGCCGCGATGGATGAGAACAGCAAACTCGGCAAGCTGCTGCTCGGCCAGGGCGTCAGCAAGAAAGCCCTGGAAAACGCCATCAGCAACCTGCGTGGCGGCGATGCTGTCAACGACCCGAACGCGGAAGAATCCCGTCAGGCGCTGGACAAGTACACCGTCGACCTGACCAAGCGCGCCGAGGAAGGCAAGCTTGACCCGGTGATTGGCCGCGACGATGAGATCCGTCGGACCATCCAGGTACTGCAACGCCGGACCAAGAACAACCCGGTATTGATCGGTGAGCCTGGCGTGGGTAAAACCGCCATCGCTGAAGGCCTTGCTCAGCGCATCATCAACGGCGAAGTACCGGATGGCCTGCGTGGCAAGCGTCTGCTGTCCCTGGACATGGGCGCGCTGATCGCGGGCGCCAAGTTCCGTGGCGAGTTTGAAGAGCGCCTGAAAGGCCTGCTCAATGAACTATCGAAGCAGGAAGGGCAGATCATTCTGTTCATCGACGAACTGCACACCATGGTCGGTGCCGGCAAGGCCGAAGGCTCGATGGACGCCGGCAACATGCTCAAGCCGGCGCTGGCCCGTGGCGAGCTGCATTGCGTGGGCGCCACGACGCTCAATGAGTACCGCCAATATATAGAGAAGGACGCCGCTCTCGAACGTCGCTTCCAGAAAGTGCTGGTGGATGAACCGAGTGAAGAAGACACCATCGCCATCCTGCGCGGCCTGAAAGAGCGCTATGAGGTTCACCACAAGGTGGCGATCACCGACGGTGCGATCATTGCGGCGGCCAAGCTCAGCCATCGGTACATCACCGATAGGCAGCTGCCGGACAAAGCCATCGACTTGATCGATGAGGCGGCCAGCCGCATTCGTATGGAGATCGACTCCAAGCCGGAAGTGCTCGACCGTCTTGAGCGTCGCCTGATTCAGTTGAAGGTAGAAGCGCAGGCGCTGAAGAAGGAAGACGACGAGGCCGCGATCAAGCGCCTGGAAAAACTCCAGGAAGAGATTCAGCGCCTTGAGCGGGAATATGCCGACCTCGAAGAAATCTGGACCTCCGAAAAAGCGGAAGTCACCGGTTCTGCGCAGATTCAGCAAAAGATCGAGCAGTCTCGCCAGGAACTGGAAGCGGCGCGGCGTAAGGGCGATCTGAACCGCATGGCTGAATTGCAGTACGGCGTGATTCCCGATCTGGAACGCAGCCTGCAAATGGTCGACCAGCACGGCAAGCCGGAAAACCAGTTGCTGCGCAGCAAGGTGACCGAGGAAGAGATTGCCGAAGTCGTGTCCAAGTGGACCGGCATTCCGGTGTCGAAGATGCTCGAAGGCGAGCGTGACAAGCTGCTGAAAATGGAAGAGCTGCTGCACCAGCGCGTGATCGGGCAGAACGAAGCGGTCGTCGCGGTGGCCAACGCTGTGCGCCGGTCGCGTGCCGGGCTGTCGGACCCTAACCGCCCGAGCGGCTCGTTTATGTTCCTCGGCCCAACCGGCGTGGGTAAGACCGAACTGTGCAAGGCGCTGGCGGAGTTCCTGTTCGACACCGAAGAGGCGATGGTGCGGATCGATATGTCCGAGTTCATGGAGAAGCATTCCGTGGCTCGTCTGATCGGCGCGCCCCCTGGCTATGTCGGTTACGAAGAGGGTGGCTATCTGACCGAAGCGGTACGCCGCAAGCCTTACTCGGTCATCCTGCTGGACGAAGTCGAGAAAGCGCACCCGGACGTCTTCAACGTCCTGCTGCAAGTGCTCGAAGACGGGCGTTTGACCGACAGTCACGGGCGTACGGTGGATTTCCGTAATACCGTGATCGTCATGACCTCCAACCTGGGCTCGGCTCGCATTCAGGAGCTGGTGGGCGATCGGGAAGGGCAGCGCGCAGCGGTCATGGATGCGCTCACCACGCACTTCCGTCCGGAGTTCATCAACCGGGTCGACGAAGTGGTGATCTTCGAACCGCTGGCTCGCGACCAGATCGCCGGCATCACCGAGATCCAGTTGGGCCGTCTGCGTCAGCGTCTGGCGGAGCGCGATCTGCGCCTGGAACTGTCCACCGAGGCGATGGACAAGCTGATCGCCGTCGGCTACGACCCTGTATACGGCGCGCGTCCGCTCAAACGAGCGATCCAGCGCTGGATCGAAAACCCGCTGGCTCAGTTGATCCTGTCGGGCGGCTTCATGCCCGGCACCAGCATCAGAGGCACGGTGCAGGACGACGAGATCGTCTTCGGCTGATCCCCGCCTCTATATAGAGGGCGCAGAAGGGCTCCCCTGGTGGGAGCCCTTTTTTATGCGCCGTGATTTATTCACTGAACCGCAGGATTTTCGGGGGCTTGAGGACGATCCACAAAAAAATCGCAAATCATTGTCTTGAAAGCAATTTAGAGGGTTGACAGGTGTTTCTGGAAATGTAGAATAGCGCGCCTCAGAGACGTGAACGCAGCGATGCAAACAGGTCGAAGAGGCTGAAAATGCGGTAGGTTCAGTGAGGTAAATGCCAGATTCGTCTGGTGAAGATTTACTGAATTTGTTGTGTTGAAGCGCGTCAAACGCTGCATCTGAAATTGATAGATTTGAAAAGATCGTTCCGTGATAGCTCAGTCGGTAGAGCAAATGACTGTTAATCATTGGGTCCCAGGTTCGAGTCCTGGTCACGGAGCCAATTTCAAGAGGTAGTACCGTCGGGGTATAGCGCAGTCCGGTAGCGCGCCTGCTTTGGGAGCAGGATGTCAGGAGTTCGAATCCCCTTACCCCGACCATTATTTGGGTCGTTAGCTCAGTTGGTAGAGCAGTTGGCTTTTAACCAATTGGTCGTAGGTTCGAATCCCACACGACCCACCATTTTTGACCTGGCTTCATCGGGTTGGATCTTAGGGAGTGACGCCAGTCGCGTCACCCGCTCTGAAAATACCTTAGGGTGTTTTCAATGTTTTAACGGGGTATAGCGCAGTCCGGTAGCGCGCCTGCTTTGGGAGCAGGATGTCAGGAGTTCGAATCCCCTTACCCCGACCATTTTCGCCTAAGCAGTATCCGGGCAGAAAATATCGCTGAAGCGCCACTCGCGCTGAAGCTACAAAAAAGCGTCCTTCGGGACGCTTTTTTCGTTTCTGGCTTTCACTGAGCCTTGGGCGGATTAGCCCAGTAAGCTTCGATCTGATTTTTCAGGTCATCGGGGATCGGTGCGAAGTCGAGCGAGCGTGCGTGTTCCTGCCCGCTCTCCAGCGTCCAGCGAAAAAAATCCTGAACGGTCTTCTGACGATCAACGTCCTTGGGCTGCTTGTACATCACGATAAACGTCGCGGCGGTAATCGGATAAGCGTTTTCCCCCGGCGCGTCGAGCATCGACAGGTCAAAATCCTTCGCGTTTTTCCAGTCTGCTGTGGCCGCTGCCGCCTGAAAGCTTTCGGTGCTCGGCGTCACGAACGTGCCGGCAGCGTTCTGCAACAACCCATAATTCAACTTCTGCTGTTTGACGTAGGCGTACTCGACGTAGCCGATCGAGTTCGGCACCTGTTTCACGTACGTCGCCACGCCCTCGCTGCCCTTGCTGCCCATGCCCACCGGCCACTTCACCGACGCGCCCGCGCCAAGCTGGTTCTTCCATTGCGGACTGACCTTCGCCAGGTAACTGACCCAGTTGAACGTGGTGCCGGAATCATCCGAGCGATACACCACGCTGATTTTCGCGTCAGGCAATTTCACGCCCGGGTTCAGGGCGGCGAGGGCAGGGTCATTCCATTTGCTGATTTTGCCCAGGTAGATGTCGGCAAGCACCGGGCCTGTGAATTTCAGGGTCCCCGGTTTGACCGAGGCGACGTTGATGACAGGAACAATGCCGCCGATCACAGAAGGGAACTGCTGCAGGCCGAAAGTTTGGAGGTCGGCCGAGCTCATCGGTCGGTCAGTCGCACCGAAATCCACGGCCCCTTCCTTTATCAGGGCAATGCCCGCGCCAGAGCCGATGTACTGATAATTGACCTTGACCTGAGTCTTCTGGTTGTAGTCGGTCGCCCATTTGTACAGCACCGGATAAATGAACGTGGAGCCGGCGCCGGTGACCTCGGACGCTGCACCTGCCGTGGCGGCCATGGATAGATTGAGCGCGATGCCGAGGCCTGTGGCCAGCATCAGTCGTGAGAGCTGCAACATGGATGGACTTCCTGTAATCGAGCGACATCGGGGTGAGATGCGTGATGGGATCACAGCAAACAGCACGTTTTTATGACAAGGCGTGACAGATTTTCTTCATCGGCAGGTTGATCAATCGCGGCGGCCGAGCCTGTTATTTACACGTCGCTCCGGGTGCGGATTCATGAGGCCCGGTATAGACTTCAGGCAGTCTTTTCAGGATCGGCCGTTATATGAAGTCGCCAACTCCTCCATTCGAGCAACAGCGACTTGAAGCGCTGCATCTTCTCGAAGTTCTCGACACTCCCCCCGAGGTCGCCCTAGACC
This sequence comes from Pseudomonas sp. PS02290, assembly GCF_029960075.1. Classification (NCBI taxonomy): domain Bacteria; kingdom Pseudomonadati; phylum Pseudomonadota; class Gammaproteobacteria; order Pseudomonadales; family Pseudomonadaceae; genus Pseudomonas; species Pseudomonas sp. PS02290. The sequence goes on along the minus strand of NZ_JASCOY010000006.1, from coordinate 85,999 downwards.
GGATCACTCGTCTGGTGGCGCAAGTGCTGAACGTGCCGATCGCTCTGATATCGCTGGTGGATCAGGACCGTCAGTGGTTCAAGTCCCGAGTAGGGCTTGAAGCGACAGAGTTGCCGCGGGAGCTCGCGTTCTGTACGCACGCCATCCTTGAGGCCACCGAGCTTGTGGTGCCCGATGCCGTCGAAGACGCGCGTTTCTGCGACAACCAACTGGTCACAGGCGATCCTCATATCCGTTTTTATGCTGGCGTACCCATACGCACCAGCCAGGGCTTTGCCGTGGGCACGCTTTGCGCCATTGACGCGCAGCCCAGAATCCTCACCCCAGACGAGCTGTCCATCCTCCACGACCTGGCCGAGATCGTCAGCCGGGAAATGCAGCTGCGGGAAAACCTGATGCTGACGCGGATTCAGAAGAATCGCTCCGAGGCCTTGTTTCAGGCCAGTGAGGCGGGCTATCGCTCGATGTTCGAGCTGGCGTCGGTAGGTATTGCGCTGGTCGCGCCGGACGGTGGCTGGATCAGCGTCAACGCCGCGCTGTGCGATGTCCTTGGCTACGCGCCCGATGAGCTCAAGCACCTGACGTTTCAGGACATCACCCACCCCGACGATCTGGACAGTGATCTTGAGATGCTGCATCAGCTGAGCGTCGGTGAAATCAACAGCTACCAGATGGAGAAGCGTTACCTGCGTAAAGACGGCAGAGCGGTTTGGGTCAATCTGAGCGTCACGAAAAAGCTGTCCGAAGCAGGAGAGCTGGAATATTTCATTTCGATCATCCAGAACATTCAGGCGCGCAAGGAGCTAGAGCAGGAGGCCCGACATGACTCCCTGACCGGTCTGCACAATCGCCGCGCGCTGGACTCGCTGTTGCCGATCGCTCAGGCGCGGGCGGATCGCTCCAGATTGCAAATGGCGCTGATGTTCATTGACCTGGATGGATTCAAAGTCATCAACGACAGTTACGGGCACGATGCCGGTGATGATCTGCTGCGCGCTATCGCCACACGTTTGCAGAGCTGCATCCGCAGGACCGACAGCCTGGTGCGGCTGGCCGGTGATGAATTTATCGTGATTCTGGAGGGCATCACGCCGGGGGTGGAAGAAGCGCGCGAAGTGGCTCAGAAACTCCTCGTCGCGGTTGCACAGCCCCTCACGATCAAAGGCGATGTCATTTGCAGCAACGCCAGCATCGGCTTTTCGATGTACGAACCCGGCTCCGGTAAGGCACCGGATGAACTCATGCGCGAAGCCGACCGCTGGATGTACAAGGCCAAGCATCTGGGCAAAGGGCGGGTGATGCCGTAACAGGCACGCACTCTCGCACCCGTCCGGTAAGGCAGGTGTCTGGAATGAGGGAGGGATGAGGCCCGCCGCATTGGCGCGGCGGACCTGCAGGACTCAGCCTTAGTGCAGCTTCATCCGTGGCTCGGTGCCGCGACCGATTCGGCTGCCCAGCATGAGCATCAGCGTGCGGAACATGCCGTACAGCGCCATCTGGTGCATGCGGTACAGCGAAACGTAGAACATGCGCGCCAGCCAGCCTTCAAGCATGACGCTACCGGTCAGGTTGCCCATCAGATTGCCGACCGCCGAGAACTTCGACAGCGAAATCAGCGAGCCATAGTCCTTGTAGCGATACTCGGGCAGCGTGCCGCCCTCGATGCGCAGCTTCAGCGACTTCACCAGCAACGACGCCTGCTGATGCGCCGCTTGCGCACGGGGCGGGACGTTGCGGTCAGTGCCTTTTTGCGGGCAGGCCGCGCAATCACCGAAGGCGAAGATATTATCGTCGCGGGTGGTCTGCAGCGTCGGACGCACTTGCAGCTGGTTGATGCGATTGGTCTCAAGGCCAGCGATGCCTTCCAGAAATGCCGGAGCGCGGATGCCCGCCGCCCAGACCTTCAGCGTTGCAGGAATCACCTGACCGGTTGCGGTCACCAGGCTGTCTGCCGTCACTTCACTGACCGCCGAATTGGTCAGCACCGTGACGCCTAGTTTTTCCAGCGTCTTGTGCACCGGGCCGCCAATGCGTTCCGGCAGCGCTGGCAAGACGCGCGGGCCCGCCTCGATCACCGTGATGCGCAGGTTTTCCGGTTTGATCTGGCCCAGCCCGTAGGCCGCCAGTTCGTGGGCCGCGTTGTGCAGCTCTGCAGCCAGCTCGACACCCGTGGCCCCGGCGCCGACGATGGCGACGTTGATCTCCTCGGCCACATCCGTCTGGCTCGCGTGGGCGCGCAGATAGCGATTGAGCAATTGCTGATGGAAGCGCTCGGCCTGCTTGCGCGTGTCAAGGAACAGGCAGTGTTCCGCTGCGCCTTTGGTGCCGAAATCATTGGTCGTGCTGCCCACCGAAATCACCAGTGAGTCGTAATCCAGGCTGCGCGCCGGGACAAGCTCATTGCCGTTTTCGTCGAGGGTTTCGGCCAGGTGGATCTGCTTGTTTTCCCGATCCAGACCGGTCATGCGACCCATCTGGAACTGAAAGTGGTTCCACTTGGCTTGCGCCACGTAGTTCAGCTCATCCTCATAAGAGTTGAGCGAACCGGCGGCCACCTCGTGCAGCAGCGGTTTCCAGATGTGGGTCAGGTTGGCGTCGACCAGCGTGACGCTGGCGGTGCCTTTCTTGCCCAGGGTTTTACCCAGACGGGTAGCCAGCTCCAGACCGCCAGCGCCTCCGCCGACAATCACAATACGATGGGTCATGGGGATATCTCATAAGGCTTAAGGAATTCTGTGTCAGCGCAATCCGCGCGAGCGCAAGGCAGCTCATAGCGTCAGATTGCTCTGTAAATGGCTCAAAAAGGGCCCGGTCCAAGCACCACCACAAGGAGCCGCTAACGCCAAAAAGGCCGGCGCTCGACTTGGGCGGGGGGCTCGAACGTACGCTTCGACACGCGCGGTGTCGGCAGGTTTCAGGCGGCTGATCATTTGAGGCTCTTTATCACTATTGACCCGGATCAGGAAACGGCGCTGTTGGCTGCGTTAAAGTCCTGGACGCTCGGTTCGATTGGCTCGATACACAAAACATCATCCAGACGCACGATGCCGCTTTGTATCACCCGCGCGGTGATTCCGCCATGGCCGCGAACGGCCTGGAAGATGCCGTGGCCGAGACGTTGCTCAAGGCGCGCGCAGGGTTGGCACCAGCCAGTGGTTTCGAAGATCGCCTGACCGATGCGGAAGCGTCGGTTTTTCAGGCTGAACAGATTGATGCCGCTGATTACGATGTTGCGCCGCAGATCCTGGGGCAACACCGGGTTGTCCTCGGCCCGGCCCATCAGCGAGCTGACCACGGCGAAATGCTCCCACTGGATGAGCGTCACCTGTCGGGCATTGCGCGGGCCAGGGCGTGCGTGATCACCCGTCAGGCCTGCTTCGCGACGGGCTTCCACGGCGTCCAGCTCAACCATCTCGCCACGGGATTCCGGGCGCACGCCGATCCAGCGCACGCGTCCACGCTGGGGTACATCGGCGATCAATTCCTGCAACGGACTCATAAACTGATTCCCACATCAAAAACCACGCTGCGGCCCAAATTGGTCCGCAGGAAATCCGGGGCATCCGGATGGGCGAACAATACCCGGGCGAAGGTCGGCCCGACCAGCGAGAGTGATCGCCAGCCCTGACGCAGATACTCGGTAGGCGGCGGAAAGTGGCTGTTCAGGTCGAGCACCTCGCGCTTGAGGCTGGCGAAGGCGATGATGTCGAGTTCGCCCAGATCCAGCCCGCGTTCTTTGTAGTTGTGAGCTTTTTTGCGCAGGGTTGGCGCCAGGCGCCGCAGCAATTCGGCAGCGGGGATGCGTTTGGGTTTGGCTTCCCGGCGCACCAGTTGGCTGAGGGAAAACGCGCTGCGTCGGCGTTGCAGTTCTTCGCGCCATTCATCGTTCAACCGACGGCCTTCGTCCAGAACGAAGAACACTTCAAAACACGCATCGCGAAACAGTACGTCCGGCGGCTCTTGCCCGGCAGGCAGGAAGTCGTCGGTGCGATGGGGAATGTTCAGGCCCTGCAGCAACCGTTCGCACACCCAACGTTCGCGCTCCCACTTGCGCGCATTGGACAGAAACGCATTGGCTTGCTCGGCCTGGCTCGTCAAAAGACGCAGATAATCGGAGTCATCCATGGCGCCAAGCTTAACGCTCTGGAGGGGAGAAGAAACACTGGCGCCGAGATAAAGTTGGCCGGGGAGGCGCTGATCCATTTAAGGAGCTGCCCGGCCCATGAGCGGGGTCTGACAGGCTACAAATCCCGCTGCTTCCTGAACTGCCCCGGCGGCATGCCGTGGGCGTGGCGGAAACGCCGCGAGAAGTAGGCCTCGTCGGCAAACCCACACAACCGCGCCACTTCCCCCACCGGTTTGCTGCCGTTGAGCAGCAACGTGCGCGCCAGGTGCATGCGCCGCTCCAGCACCAGCTCGCTAAAGGTCTTGCCGACTTCCTTGCGCAGCCAGTGGGTCAAGTAGTTGGGCGACAGAAACGCGGCTGAAGCGGCCTTTTTCAGGCTCAGGTCCGGGTCGTCGAGGTTCTTGCGCACGTACTCCGACATCCGCGCCAATGCATCGCGGCGGCTGCGCTCGGCGGCGTTGTCATCGGCCAGCCGCTTGATCGGCTCGGCGTACAGCTGGCAGACCGTGCCGATCAGTTGCAGCAGGCACCCTTTGAGCACCTCCCGCGTGCCGAACTGCCGGTTCGCATCCAGCTCGCGCATCCGGCCCAGCAAATGCTCGATCTCGGCGAAGTCGTCGGCGTCCAGAGTGAAATCCAGATGCTCCTGAAAACGGAACGGCGACAGCTCCGGGGCGAGGGCGATGGCCACGTCTTCGAGGTCCAGCGGGTCGCATTGCAACTGGGGCAGCAGGAAGGTCTGGGCAAAGTTGATCAGCAGAAAATTGCCTTCCGGCGGATGCGGGATCAGATGCAATTTGTGCGGGAGGATGAACGCCAGCGTGTTGCGCGGGAAGGGCCGGACCACGCCGCCAATGTGCTGCACGGTGTCGCCGCCGAGGTTGATTTGAATCTGAAAATATTCGTGCCGATGGGGCGCGGTCTCCGGTTTGCCCTCGGTTTTGCCGCGGATGTAAAAGTCCGGCCGCTCACTGCGCTGCTGCATGCCGTAGGTGGGTACGCGATTGACGGAATCCATCGAGTGCTCCTCGTCGTGTATTTCTTATTGTCGGTCGTCGTATGACCAAATCCAAAAATTTCATCAGCGTGGTGGCGAGTCGATTTGTCCAAGAATGGTCTGACTGGTCTCCTTATACAGACCGCTCTAGCGCAGGCATTTTCGCCCCCTTTTGGTTGCTAATTGCTGTTTTAGCACGCGCGCTGTTTTTTGGACAATTCATTACGGGCACCTGTTGAAATCCAAAAACGTTCTAAGCATCGTCTTGTTTAAAACCGGTCGTACGATAACTTGTGGGTGCACGTCATCACTCGATACCAATAAAAACAATGAGGAATTCTCATGTCGAGCAACCCTGATATTCAGGCGATGGATGCTGTCGTGGCCGCACCAGTCACTGCCGCTCCCGCCCGACCTATGACCCACCGTCGCTGGTTCATGCTGTCGCTGTTGCTGATCGCCACGATCATCAACTACGTCGACCGCGTCAACATCTCCATCGCTGCGCCTTTCATGGCCAAAGACCTCGGTCTGGACAAGGTCGAGATGGGCCTGATCTTCTCCGCTTTCGCCTGGACCTACGCCTTCGCCCTGGTGCCCGCCGGCTTCATCGCCGACCGATTTGGCTCGCGCTTCACCTACGGTGCCTCACTGATCTCATGGTCGGCGGTCACGGTGTGCCAAGGCATGGTCGGCGGTTTCGCTTCACTGTTCGGTTTGCGTCTGGCCATCGGCGCGATGGAAGCCCCGGCGTTCCCGGCCAACAGCCGCGCGGTCACGGTCTGGTTTCCGGCGCGGGAGCGGGGCATGGCCAGCAGCATCTATGTGTGCGGGCAGTATCTGGGCACGGCGCTGTTCACCGGTTTGTTGCTCTGGCTCGCGACGACCTATGACTGGCGCCACGTCTTTTACAGCACTGGCATTATTGGCATCGTTTTCGGGATTGCCTGGCTGTACTTGTACCGCGATCCGATGAACTGCAAGAAGGTCAGCAAGGAAGAACTGGCCTACATCGAAGACGGCGGCGGCCTGGTCAAAAGCAGTCAAGAACGGAACAAATTCAAGTGGGCGCAAATCGCCGAGCTGCTGAAATATCGCCAAGTCTGGGCCATCTGCCTGGGCAAGTTCGCCAGCACCTCGGCGCTGTACTTTTTCCTGACGTGGTTCCCGACCTATCTGATTGAAGAGCGGCATTTGACCATGGTCAAAGTCGGCATCTTCGCAGTGCTGCCGTTCATTGGCGCCACGGTCGGCGTACTGCTGGCCGGGTTCATCGCCGACTGGATGATCCGTCGCGGGTACTCGCTGTCCTTCTCTCGCAAGCTGCCACTGGTGGTGGGTTCGGCGCTGGGCATGTCGATCATGCTGGTCAACTTCACCGACTCCAATGAAGTCTGCATCGCACTCCTCACAATCGCCTTTTTCGCACAGGGCATCGCGTCATCCTCCTGGGCGGCCGTGTCGGAGATCGCTCCCAAGGAGCTGATCGGTCTGACCGGGGGCATCACCAGTCTGGCGGCCAATATCGGCGGCATCGTCACGCCGATTGTCATCGGGCAGATCCTGCACGTCACCGGCAACTTCGCCTGGGCGTTCTGGTTCATCGGCGGTGTCGCGTGTATCGGCACGCTGTCTTATTCACTGTTGCTCGGCCGCATTTATCGCATCGAGCTCAAGGCCCGGTAACCGCTCAAGAATGTGTGTGTGAACTTATGCCGTACTGGGCAGAGGCGTATGTAAATACGCCTTTTTTAATGCCGTCGATATTGAGTTTTTTAGTCCAGCGCAAACACGGTTTTATCCAACTTTCCCGCCGTGTGATCCCGTAGTCTGAAATGCATCTGGCTGGGTTGAGCGTCTTTCGGTGATAAGGAATTCCATGAACAACTTTGTATTCGAACCGCCCCGAGTCAGCAGTCTGCCGGTGCATGGCAGTGACGCGCGATTCCCTGTCGGCCGGGTGTTTTGCCTGGGCCGTAATTACCAGTGGGGCGATGTAGTCAGTGCCGAGCGCGAGGTCCCGGCATTCTTTATGAAGCCGGCGACATCGGTTGTGGACGCAGTGGGCGAAATCGCGTTTCCGACCCAGACCGAACAGTTTTGCCACGAGATCGAACTGGTCGTCGCCATCGGCAAGGACGGCTATGAGGTCGACGCCGAAGACGCGCTGGATCACGTGTGGGGATACGCCGCAGGCCTTGATTTGACCCGCCGCGATCTGCAAGTGGCCGCCAAGGCGGTGGGCAATCCATGGGAGCCGGCGAAGGCGTTCGACGGCTCTGCGCCGATTACGCCCATCCGCCCCGCAGGCCGCGACGGTCACGGGCGACAGGGCGCCATCTGGCTGAGGGTCAACGGTGTTGAGCGTCAGCGTGCCGATCTCGATAGCCAGATCTGGTCGGTGAGCGAAGTCATCAGCCAGCTTTCCCATTCCGTCACGTTGCGCGCCGGCGATCTGATCATGACCGGCACGCCGCCCGGCGTTGCTGCGCTCCAACCGGGCGACGTGATCAACGGCGGCATCGACGGCATCGGCGAATTTGAAGTGAGAGTGGGCGAGCGCCGCTGAGCGATGCATCCAGAACCGCAGCATTTTGATGAGCAACAAGGAGAACAATAATGACTGATCAATCCGTTTCGAAAATTGCCCTGGTCACCGGCGCGGGCAGTGGCATCGGCCGCTCCGTCGCGTTCGGCCTGCTTGAAGACGGCTACAAGGTGGTGGTGACCGGGCGTCGTCTGGAACCCCTCGAAGAATTCGTGGCGCAAGCGCGCGATCAGGGCGGTGAAGCGTTGGCGGTGTCGTGCGATGTGCGTGATCCGGCCAGTGTCGATCATCTGTTCGCGACCATCGAGGAGGTGTATGGCCGCCTCGACCTGGTGTTCAACAATGCTGGCGTCAACGCCCCTGCCGTGCCGATGGACGAGTTGCCGATCGAGAAGTGGCTGAGCGTGATCGACACCAATGTGACCGGGGTTTTCCTGTGCAGCCGTGGCGCGTTTGGCCTGATGCGCAAACAGTCGCCCCAAGGAGGCCGGATCATCAACAACGGTTCGATCTCCGCCCACGTGCCACGCCCGTTCACCGGGCCCTACACCGCCAGCAAGCACGCCGTGTTGGGGCTGACCAAAAGCCTGGCTCTCGACGGTCGCGAGTTCAATATCGCCTGCAGCCAGATCGACATCGGCAACGCGCTGACCGAGCTGTCGGTGCGCATGACCAAAGGCGTGCGTCAGGCCAATGGTTCGACCGCCATCGAGCCGATGATCGACGTCAAACACATCGCCGATGCCGTGCGTTACATCGCCGCGCTGCCGCTGTCGGCCAACGTGCTGAACATGACCGTCATGGCCACCAACATGCCCTTCGTGGGCCGTGGTTGATCCGTCCGAATTCGAGATGAGCGAGATACCGATGAAACCTGAAATCCTCCAGCTGAGCCCGATCCTGATCCCTGACATCAACGCGCGGCTGAACGAGCTTTACACCGTTCGCCCGTACTTCCAGCAGGCCGACAAGGCGGCTTATCTGCGCGAGCACGGCGCCAACATTCGCGGCGTGGTGACTGGCGGCCACACCGGCATTACCCGCGAAGTGATGGAGCAGTTGCCGAGCGTGGAAGTCATCGCGGTCAACGGCGTCGGCACCGATGCGATTGATCTGGCCTACGCGCGGGACCGTGGCATTCGTGTCTCGGCCACTATCGGCGCGCTGACCGAGGACGTCGCCGACCTCGCCATCGGCTTGCTGATTTCGGCCTGTCGCGGGCTGTGCACAGGCGACCGTTATGTGCGCGCCGGCGCATGGGCCAAGACCGCGACGCCGCTGGTGCCGCTGCCACTGGCGCGTCAATTCAGCGGCATGCGCATCGGCATCGTCGGCATGGGCCGGGTAGGGCGGGCCGTCGCTACACGCGCTGCTGCGTTCGGCTGCCCCATCAGCTACACCGACCTAAGCGCCATGGGCGACGTGCCTTACACCTTCGTCAGCGATCTGGTCGAACTGGCCGCGCAAAGTGACGCGCTGATCGTCGCTGCAGCCGCCGACAAAGCCAAAGGCATTATCAACGCCAAAGTGCTGGAAGCGCTGGGCGCGCAGGGTTTTTTGATCAACGTGGCGCGGGGCAGCCTGGTCAATGAGCCGGACCTTGTTGCGGCGCTGGAGGCAGGGTCAATTGCTGGGGCGGGGCTGGATGTGTTTGCCGACGAGCCTCATGTGCCTGATGCCCTGTTCGCCCTGGAGACCGTCGTCCTGCAGCCCCACCGCGCCAGCGCCACTGTCCAGACCCGAACGCGGATGGGTGAGATGGTGTTGGCGAGTCTGGCGGATGGCCTGGCGGGGAAAGTGCCGGTGGGGAGTGTGGTTTGAAGGACGTGATTGACTAAGCTGAAGCGCGTCCCTCGCGAAGCCGGTATTCCAGCTGCCATAGATGCAGCAGATGTTCCTGCCTCTTCGCGAGCAAGCTCGCTCCCACATGATGTGCGTCATACCCAAGAATCCTGGGTTAGATCACGGACTTGTGGGAGTGAGCTTGCTCACGAAGATGGCTTTCCAGCCGCTGGATATTCAGCGGATGGTCCTCTCTCTTCGCGAGCAAGCTCGCTCCCACAGGATCGGCGCCATACCCGAGAACTCTGGGTAGATCACGGACTTGTGGGAGTGAGCTTGCTCACGAAGATGGCATTTCAGCCGCTGAAAAATCAGCGGTTGTACCCGCTTCTTTGCCAGCGAGCTCCCGAAGGGGCAGTGTCAAAACGCCCCCGACTCAACCGACAGCTCAGCCACCAGAAAATCAATGAACGCCCGGGTCTTCATCGGCACGCGCCGGGACGAGGGATACACCGCGTTGACCGTAATTGCCGGCGCCTCCCAATCGCACAGCACCGGCACCAAGCGCCCATCCGCCACCGCGCGCTCGACGATAAAGTTGGGCAGCAGCGCGATGCCCATTCCCGCCACGGCCGCCTGCGCCAGGATGTCACCGTTATTGGCGTGCAATGGCCCGCTCACCGTCACCCGCTGGGTATCCTTGCCGTTGCACAGCTGCAGACTCACGCCGCTCTGCAGATAGCCGTAGCTCAGGCACTTATGGTGTGCCAGATCCTTCGGCGTTTGCGGCGTGCCTTCGCGCGCCAGGTAATCGGGCGAGGCCACCATGATCCTCGGCGCCGGGGCCAGTGAGCGCGCGATCATCGACGAATCCGGCAGGCTGGCAATACGAATGGTCACGTCGAAACCGCCCTTGACCGGATCCACCTGCTGATCGCTCAAAACCACTTGCAGCTCGACGTTCGGATGCAATTCGTTGAAGCGCGGAATCAGCGGCCCCAGACGACTCAGCCCAAACGACATCGGCGCGTTGACCCGCAACACGCCGCGTATCTCACCCATGCCGGTCCGCGCCCGTTGCTCGGCTTCGTCCAGCGAAGCGATGACATCCCGACACGCGTCGTAGTACTCAGCGCCCGCTTCCGTCAGATGCAGGCTGCGCGTGGTGCGCTGCAGCAACTGCACGCCGATGGCCTCTTCCAGCGCCTGAATCTGCTTACTGATTTTCGAGCGCGGAACATCCAGCGCACGGGCCGCTGCGGCAAAGCCGTTAGCGCCGACGGTGGCGACGAAAGCGCGCATGCATTCGATACGATCCATGACCGTCCCTGAATTAGAAACAATGAGTCCCGATTCTATGGGATTGTTCCTTAAGCAGCCAGTCCGTAAATTCACTCCCAAGCCAGCCGCCAAGCAACCAGCGCAGCGGCTAACCCATATCGAACTCACTGCTGAGCACTAAGGAATCTACCCATGTCCATTCGCGAACTGCTGAACCCAACCAACGCTGCTCTGATCCTGATCGACCACCAGCCGCAAATGGCTTTCGGCGTTCAGTCGATCGACCGCCAGACGCTGAAGAACAACACCGTCGGCTTGGCCAAAGCCGCCAAGATCTTCAACGTGCCGACCATCTACACCTCCGTCGAAACCAAAAGCTTCAGCGGCTTCATCTGGCCTGAATTGCTGGCGGTGTTCCCGGATCAGCAGCCGATCGAGCGCACCTCGATGAACTCGTGGGAAGACAAGAAACTGGTGGAAGCGGTCAAGGCGACCGGCCGCAAGAAGCTGATCATCGCCGCGCTCTGGACCGAGGTCTGCCTGAACTTCCCGACGCTGGACGCATTGGCTGAAGGCTACGAGGTGTACATCGTCACTGACGCTTCCGGCGGCACGACAAAAGAAGCCCATGACATGTCGGTGCAGCGAATGATTCAGGCGGGCGCCGTGCCGGTGACCTGGCAGCAGGTTCTGCTCGAGTTTCAGCGCGACTGGGCACACAAGGAAACCTACGAAGCAGTGATGGAACTGGTCCTGGAACACAGCGGCGCTCACGGCATGGGCGTCGATTACGCTTACACCATGGTTCACGGCGCGCCGCAGCGTAATTTGGGCTAAAACTCTCGGCCACAAAAAAAGCTTCGCGATTAAGGTCGTGAAGCTTTTTTAGTTATTGCGATTTAATGCGGGTCGCGGACCATCCGGCCGCTGAGTTAAATCAATGCTGACGAGGGTCTAGATCACCCGAAAACAGCTCGTCTTCAGCATCCGGCGCCACCGGAATCGCATGTTCTTCCGACGCCCAGGCGCCCAGGTCGATCAGCTTGCAACGGTCCGAACAGAACGGCCGGAATTTACTCTCCGGCGTCCATTCCACGGGCGCTCCGCAGGTTGGGCAATCGACGGTCATTGGTTGGCTCATCATTAGCCTCCACGCAAAGTTAAATAAAAGTGATGCAGACGCTCGACTTCGCTTTTCAGCCAGGCCGGGTCACGGTCGTTGACGATCACATCATCGGCCCGGCTCAAGCGCTCTTCGCGACTGGCCTGCGCCTTGAGAATCGCCCGCACCTGCTCCTCGTTGCTCTTGTCACGCAACACCGTGCGCTCGATCTGCACCGATTCCGGCACATCAATGACCAACACTCGCTGCACCATCTGGTGCTGAGAGGTCTCCAGCAACAACGGCGACACCAGAATCGCGTAAGCCGATGCGGCGCGCGCCAGGTACTGACGGATTTCCTCGCGGATCAGCGGATGCAGAAGGCTTTCGAGCCAGACACGCTGTTGCGGATCCTTGAAAATCAGCTCGCGCAACGCCGAACGATTCAGCGTGCCATCGGCCTGCAACACGCTTGGGCCGAAGTGCTCGGCAATCTGCGTCAGGGCAGGGCGCCCGGGTTCGACCACCCAACGGGCAACGTTATCGGCGTCCACCAAGTGCACGCCCAGCTCCATGAAGCACTGAGCCGCCGCACTCTTGCCGCTGCCGATGCCACCGGTGAGGCCGAGAATCCAGGGTTTTGACGCAGGAGAAGTCATCTGAAACCGGCGATCTGCAAATACGAAGTCGTTATTTGATCACCCCAGAGCAAAGCGATCCACCCCGCGAGCGCCAGATAAGGACCGAAGGGGATCGGCGTGCTGGTTTCGACATTGCGCAAGCGCAGCAGAATCAGGCCCAACACCGCCCCGACAATCGACGACAGCAGAATCGTCAGCGGCAGAATCTGCCACCCGCCCCACGCGCCGAGCATAGCCAGCAACTTGAAGTCGCCGTAACCCATGCCCTCCTTGCCGGTGATCAGCTTGAACAGCCAGAACACACACCACAACACCAGATACCCCGCGACCGCGCCCCACAGCGCGTCGGTCAGCGACGTGAACAGGCCGAACGCATTCACGATCAGGCCGAGCCACAACAGCGGCAGCACGATTGCGTCCGGCAGAAGCTGGTGATCGGCGTCGATTAGACTCATCGACAACAACCCCCACGTCAGCACCAGCATTGCCCCAGCCTGCCAGCCGAAACCGAACTGCCAGGCGATGAAGGCCGAGAGTAAGCCGCAGGCCAATTCAACCAGCGGGTAGCGCTTGCTGATCGGGGCTTTGCACTGGGAGCATTTGCCGCCCAGGAGCAGATAACTCACGACGGGAATGTTTTCCCATGCGCGGATTTTGTGTGAGCAGTGCGGGCAGCGGGAGTGGGGGAGGATGAGGTTGAAGGTTTCTGTTTTTGGCTCGGGGGGGAGGTCGAGCATTTCCCGGGATTGGGTTTTCCAGTCGCGGATCATCATTAGCGGTAATCGGTAGATGACTACGTTGAGGAAACTGCCGACGAGCAGGCCGAGGATTAGGGCGCATAGAACGAAGGCCAGCGGGGAGCTGGCCAGGAGGTCGAGGAGGGGCATGGTTAGACGACGCTGCCGAGTTTGAAGATTGGGAGGTACATAGCGATGACGAGTCCACCTACGACAATGCCTAAGACAGCCATGATCATTGGCTCCATGAGGCTTGTCAGACTGTCGACCATATTGTCGACCTCTTCCTCATAATAGTTGGCGACCTTATCAAGCATTGAGTCCAACGCGCCGGACTCCTCGCCGATAGCTGTCATTTGAATCGCAAGAGTGGGGAAAACGCCCGTGCTTCGCATCGAGAAGTTCAGCTGCATGCCAGTTGAGACATCTTGCTTGACCTTATTGACTGCGTTTTTGAACACAATATTGCCGGTAGCTCCTGAAACTGAGTCCAACGCTTCGACGAGGGGCACGCCTGCGGCGAACGTCGTGGACAGTGTGCGGGCGTAGCGTGCGACTGCGGACTTATAAAGGAGCTGCCCGATAATCGGGGTTTTCAGCAGCGCTCTGTCGAGACCATTGCGGAATTTCTCAGACGTCTTATAGGCGCGTTTGAACCCGATGATGGCCAAAAAAAGCGCAATCAAAACAATAAGCCAGTAGTCCTGTAGCGCTTGAGACAGTCCGATGACCATCAGCGTAAAAGCGGGCAGATCAGCTCCGAATCCCGCAAATAGCGTCTGAAACTGGGGGACCACCTTGATGAGCAAAATGCCTGTGACAATGAATGCGACGACTACCACCGCTATTGGGTACGTCATTGCTTTCTTGATCTTGGCCTTAAGGGACTCCGTTTTCTCCTTGTAGGTCGCAACTCTGTCCAGAAGCGACTCGAGAGCACCTGCCTGCTCACCCGCATCTACTAGATTACAAAACAAATCATCGAAGTATTGCGGCTTCTGCCGTAGAGCGGTTGCGAAGCTATGGCCTGCTGCGACTTCTTGCTTTATGTCCTCGACTAATTTGCGCATATTGGGGTTGGTCGAGCCCTCGCTAATGATGTCGAAAGACTGCAGGAGCGGCACGCCTGCTTTCATCATCGTCGCCATCTGGCGGGAAAAAAAGGCAATATCAAGTGGTTTGATTTTCTTGCCAGAGCGGAATATCGATATCGATTTCTTGCGAATTTTGAGCGGATTTATGCCTTGTCTTCTGAGCTGCGCTTTAATCAAAGCGGGATTATGCCCAGCCAATTCGCCAGAAATCTTCACACCTTTTTTATCCAGTCCCTCCCATGCATACATCGCGGGCTTCGCCACCTTGGGGCTCTTGGCTGCTTTAGTCGCCATGCTTAATCCTTGGTTACCCGATTTATTTCCTCAAGGCTCGTCACGCCTTGCATCGCCTTGAGGAGGCCCGATGTGCGCAGATCGTTGAAGCCGTCTTTGCGCATCTGACGTGAGATTTCAATCGAATTGCCTTCTTCCATGATTATCCGTTCGAGATCCGGCGTGTTTTTTACCACCTCGTAGATACCAATTCGCCCTTTATATCCGGCGTTGCACTGGTCGCAGCCAGCAGGCGAGTAAAGTTTGAAGGTTCCAATCCTTGATTCTGGAAACCCCTCTGCAATGAGCGTCTCTCGAGGGACGTCTATCTCTTTCTTGCAGTGAGGGCACAACTTGCGCGCCAAGCGCTGGGCAATGATCAGATTGATAGCGGTCGCGATATTGAATGCCGCGACGCCCATATGATGAAGGCGAGTCAGGGTTTCAGCTGCGCTGTTGGTGTGAAGCGTTGACAGAACCATGTGCCCTGTCTGCGAAGCTTTGATCGCTATCTCGGCGGTCTCAAGGTCGCGGATCTCACCCACCATAATTACGTCAGGGTCTTGACGGAGAAATGCGCGCAAAGCTTGAGAGAAATCCATACCCTGCCGCGGATTGACGTTGACTTGGTTGATGCCTTCCAGGTTGATCTCGACAGGGTCTTCCGCAGTGGAGATGTTGATGTCTACCGTATTCAGTATGTTCAGGCCGGTATACAGCGAAACGGTTTTACCTGAGCCTGTCGGGCCTGTGACCAAAATCATGCCTTGTGGCTGACGTAAAGCAGCCATGTAGAGATCTTTTTGTTCTGGCTCGTAGCCGAGCGAATCGATCCCCATCTGCGCGCTGGTGGGGTCGAGTATTCGCATGACAATCTTTTCTCCCCACAGCGTGGGCAGAGTGTTCACACGAAAATCGATCGCTCGATTTTTTGAGATACGGAGCTTGATCCTGCCATCTTGTGGTTTGCGGCGCTCGGATATGTCGAGCCCGGCCATCACCTTCAAACGAGCTGCAATCCGTCCCGCCAACTGCGTGGGAGGTTTTGCTACCTCGTGAAGAATTCCGTCAGTACGTAACCGCACCCGAAAAGTTTTTTCGTATGGTTCGAAATGTAGGTCGGAAGAGCCGAGGCGAATGGCGTCCATCAACATTTTATTCACGAAACGAACGACTGGTGCGTCTTCTGCATCGACTTCGCCTAGCGTAGTTTCTTTGCTTTCAACGGAGGGCTCAATTTCCAGGCTGAGATCAACGTCGGCCATCTCGCCCAGACCACTGTGGGTGTCGAAGAACTTGTCGATAGCGCGACTAAGCTTGTCGTCCTCAACCAAAATAGCTTCGGTCGTAAGGCCGGTGCTGAACTGGATGTCGGTAATTGCTTGATGATTAGTAGGATCAGATATGCCTACAAATAATTTGTTGCCGCGTTTCCACAGCGGTAGAGCAGAGTGCTGACGTACCAGTTTTTCGCTGACCACCCCCCTCGGTTGGCTCTCTTTATCCAGCATGTTCAGGTCTAGAAACGGCAATCCGAATTGCTCCGAAGCCATTTCTGCTAGAACGAGGCTGTCAACGAGCTTGCTTTGAACCAGATAGCTCACAAGCGATAGCTTGTCGCTGCGCGCATGCTGATAGGCCTGCTGAGCGACTTTTTCGGTGAGAAGCTCGGCCACTACGAGTTGCTTGGCCAAACCGGTGAGGACAACGTCAGTCATAAAACCACCAGGCGCGAACAGTACGTGCGTTATAGCGTAGTCGGGCGACGCTGCCAATTAGCGGCGGGGAGGGTGACAAAAATTGTCAGATTGTGTCTGAGCATGATCTTTCACGCTCTGATTTTGGCAAGCAAAATCGTTAGGAAGGCATGGATAAAAAAAGCCCCGAAATGTCGGGGCTTTTTTTGGTTCAGAGTTATGCCTGAGGGCAGCTCTTCGGAGTGACATCTTTGTCCGCTGCGCCCGAAGTGGCACAAGTCCATGCGCCAGGAGCAGTCCGCGTCCACGTAATTACCGCGCCTTTTGCTTGAGGCGGCGCGTTCACGACTGTACAAGTCAACGTACCGGCGCCCGTGCTAAGGTCGGTCAGTCCCATCGTGCAGTTGGAGGTCGAAGTAGCAGTAACACCGCCCAGTGCGAGTGTGGATACTGCAACACCATCATTGATCTTGGTCTCAACGACTGTCTTCGCCGACGAAACCTCGGCCAAAGCTGCAGATAGCTTGGCTTTCGCCTGATAGCTGCTGTAGGCGGGGATGGCGATAGCGGCCAGAATACCGATGATCGCTACGACGATCATAAGCTCGATCAGTGTGAAACCTTTTTGGAGTGACTTCATATCTACGCCCTTTTGATGTAACGGAAATTTGGCAACGGGTATCCTCCAGCAAGCTTGATGCCAAGTGCGATGCGCGGCCCAAATCCCTTTTTACATCTTGGCAACTAGGAGCGGGCACGCTACATTTTCTCCATTGCCGGAATAGCTCAGTCGGTAGAGCAGCGCACTCGTAACGCGAAGGTCGTAGGTTCGATTCCTATTTTCGGCACCGTTTTCACGTCTCCGCCGTCGAGGGGATGATTTCGGGTAAATTCACCCGGATTTTGAAATAACCGCAATATTTCTTTAAAGTCACGCTGGACGACCCGACTAGCCATTCGCCTTTCTCACACACGGCATTGAGTCGCGCATAATATGGTTTGGTCGCTACATCGTCACTTGCCTGTAACCAAGGTTTCAGCGTTTAAGTATCAGGTCGAATCATTGAGGTAAAGCTGTGTCACTCCAAAAGCCTGTCGAATACAAGGTATCCCCTGCCTATCTTTTTCGGTGTGCAGCGGTAGGGATATCGTTGTTCTGGTTGGTAGGGGTGTGGGTGTTGCCCGAGCGTCACCTTGTCTTGGAAAGCTTTAGAGGCTATATCGCGGTAGGGTTCGTGTTAACCCTGTTCGGTGCGTATGTTCATGAGAGCGGTCACGGCGTTGTCAGGGGCATTGGGAAAGGTCTACTCGGAAGCGGTTTCGGCGCTATAGGGGCTTTTTTCGCGATGTGCTTTTACTTGGTTATGTCGTTTACGTTCTACAAATGACATTTGTGCTGGTCGAACGTTAGGGGTGTAGGAAGGGCAGGCAGCGACTTGGAAAGAGTGCCTTGAGGGCATGGTCGTCTTCGTTCTCGCAGGTGTAGCCCCGTACAACGCTTGGTCTAAGAAATATGAAGTCTCTGGTAACGTATCTATAAAGGGAAACAACATGAGGTCGCCAAAGAAGACTTTGATACTCATATCGATTTTCACTGAGTCGATTCCAAAGCAATCAGCGTGACATATATCACGGCTCTGGCATGGGCTAGATTGTTTGTGAAATTCTCTCGCCTATTCTTGCGCCCTGACGATATTCGCTAGTCTTTAATGTGGCAAATCTTTAGTTTTGACACTTCTCTTATTTTCGTATGAGTGGCTTGAGATGTTTGCAAACCAGAATGCTGACGATCAACACCTGCCAGCCAGTATCGGCTTGTTTCGGTGTCCGTGAGTAGATACAGATGGATTTTCACGCGCTGTCGCTATGGGGTGGTAAAACGTCAGCGAAGGCCGCATTGCTGTCCAAGCAACGCGGCCAGCGCCAATCAACAAATCCCAGGCGGAATCCCGTCTTTATTGAAATCCTTCAACCGCTCCTTCTCCTCTTCAGTCGAGTGAGCCGGAACGTCCTCTTCAGGTTCGACAGGTTGCTTTTCGTCAGCCATCGTCATTTCCTCATTCGTCTAATCAACAATCCGATCTCAAGACCTCGAGCTCCTAACAAGCAGAGCCCGAGCACCCGTCGCAGTTCAACCTTTAAGACGTTGCCACCCTCTTAGAGGCTCAAGCGCATCGACAAATCCACAGCCTTCACATCTTTAGTCAGCGTCCCAATGGAAATGTAATCAACGCCAGTCTCAGCAATGGTGCGCAAAGTCGCGTCAGTCACCCCACCGCTGGCCTCTAGCTTGGCGCGACCCGCCGTGAGGCGCACAGCCTCACGCATGTCGTCCAGGCTCAGTTCATCAAGCATGATGATGTCAGCGCCACCGTCGAGGGCTTGTTTGAGTTCGTCGAGGCTTTCCACTTCGATTTCCACCGGCTTGCCTGGCGCAATCTTATGCGCGGCGGTGATGGCTTCCGCTATACCGCCACACGCGGCGATGTGGTTTTCCTTGATCAGGAAGGCGTCGAACAAGCCGATGCGGTGGTTATGACAGCCGCCGCAGGTGACGGCATATTTCTGCGCCATTCTCAGGCCCGGTAGGGTCTTGCGGGTGTCGAGCAGTTTGACCTGAGGGTCGGCGACCATGTCAGCGTAGTGCTGCGCGCGGGTGGCAACGCCTGACAGCAGCTGCAGAAAGTTGAGCGCGCTGCGTTCGCCCGTCAGCAAGGAGCGGGCGGGACCTTCCAGGTGAAACAGCGCTTGATTGGGCTGCACGCGATCGCCGTCGACGATCTGCCAATGCACGGCGACGCGCGGATCAAGCTGACGGAAAACAGCATCGACCCACGCCGTGCCTGCAATCACGGCAGCGTCCCGGGAAATGACAGTGGCTTTGGCCAGTCGCTCCGCCGGAATCAGCTGCGCGGTGATGTCGCCACTGCCCACATCCTCCAGCAACGCACGGCGCACGTTGGCTTCGATTTCGGCAGTGAGGGCGTCAAGACGTAGGTTTGGCATATCAGGCTCCACGGACTAAGTGCGCCGAGTATATGGCAGACGCGTGTACCAACCTACGTACGCCAGGTGTCCACTCGAATGCATAACCTGCACTTTGTCGGTTTTTTCCTCGCTTATGCGACAGATTGTGATTTTGATGGTCTACCGCTGCACATGTCCCTTCGCCGCCTTCTATTATTCCAATTAAGGCGAAGAGTCCGCTGGCGAGCGGCCCTGATTTACCTGATACTTTCGCCTTGTATTTGACGTCATAGCGTTGACGTTAGCCTGCAACATCCCAAGGGATAAAATTTTGAGATCCGTCCGAATGGAGTCGAGTCTTCCTTCGCTGCGGGGTGTAGCTGTTGTTAAAGCAGTTGTGTCGACGGTGTGAAGGAGTCCTTGATGCAGAACGACGGTAACAAAGTGGTGCCCTTGAAGGCAGGTGCGGATCATCCCGGTTCTTCGCCTGTCGCTCGGCTGCCCGTCGTTCTGCTTCAAGTTCGTGACCGGGCCGCCCAGCAACTGAAGGAAAGCCTGCAGACGCTGTTCGACAATGCCGACGACACGCTCTTCGAAATGGCCGACCGTGCTCACAACAACGCTGAGCAGAACATTTTTTTTGAAGCCATGCGCGACTTGCGTCTGAAGCGCAAAAGCATCGAGCGTAATTTCCTCGACAAGTTCTTTGAAGCATTCCTGCGCCTGGGCCAATACGAAGTGGCCGAGCCTCCGATGCCCGAGCCCGTTTCCTACGACAAGCTCGCGCTGGTCCATAACGATGATCTCGAACGCACCGTTGCGGTTGACGCAATGGTGGTCAAGGTCATGAGTCGCGACGGTATCGCCCTCGGTCAATTGACCACACGTTTGAACGTACTCATCCCCCAGCCGTTGACCGACGAGACCAATCCGTTGGGCCCGACGCTGCTGTGCGACTATTTCCTGCAAGCCGGGCGCAGTCTGGGCGTTGAAATCAAAGTGAAGCTGATCATTCTGAAGCTGTTTGAGAAGTACGCCTTGAGCAACGCCGATCAGCTTTATGAGGAAGCCAACCAGTTGTTAATTTCCGCAGGTGTATTGCCGGAATTGAAGGCATTGCCGTCCCGCCGCTCGACTGATCGTATTGCCAGCGTGCCGCTTTCGAGCGAAGCCGTGCGTGCCGACAACGCCGCCATCCTGCAGGCGACCGAAAGCCTCGATAAAAGCGTGCAGGACGTGTTTTCCGCGCTGCAGGAGTTACTGGTGCACGTGCGTGGTCATCTGACGCCGCGCCCTGATTCGGTGACCGATGCGCGCCCAATTTCCAGCCAGGACTTGCTGCGTCTACTGTCCCACTTGCAACAGTACGTCCCGAAAGTTGAGGAGAGCGACGATTTCGATCTGCGCGCTCAGCTTGAGCAGTTGATCAGCCGGGTCAGCGCGAGAAGCGGCAAGTTTCGCGTCGTCGGCACAATGGATGAGGACGTTATCAACCTCATCTCGATGCTGTTTGAGTTCATCCTCGACGACCGCAACCTGCCGAGTTCGCTGCGTGCGTTGATCGGTCGTTTGCAGATTCCGATGCTCAAGGTTGCGGTCATCGACAAGAGTTTCTTCAGCCGTGGCAGCCACCCTGCGCGTCGGCTGCTGAACGAAATCGCCTCTGCAGCGCTTGGCTGGGGTGGTCGCGATGACACCCAGCGCGACTCGCTCTACGCCCGCATCGATCAGATCGTCCAGCGCCTGCTCCACGATTTTGTCGATGACCCGGCGATCTTCACCGAACTGCTGGTGGATTTCCTGGCCTTTACCAGTGACGAACGTCGTCGCAGCGAACTCCTTGAGCAGCGCACCCGCGACGCCGAACAAGGCCGCGCATTGGCCGAGTTGGCCCGTCAGCGCGTGCAGCAGGCGTTGAACGATCGCCTGCTCGGCAAGACCCTGCCGCAGGTGGTTGTTCGCCTGTTGCAGGAGGCCTGGAGCAAGGTCCTGTTGCTGACGTGCCTGAAGCACGGTGATCAGTCGAGCGAGTGGGCTTCAGGCCTTCAGGCCATGGACGATCTGATCTGGAGCGTCGAGCCCCATGATGAGCCGGAAGCGCGACAGCGTTTGCTCGAGCTGGTGCCGGGGCTGCTGAAGTCCCTGCGCGACGGCTTGAGCAGCGCCGCATTTGATCCGTTTGCCACCAGCGAATTCTTCAGTCAGCTCGAAGTGTTGCACGTGCAGGCGTTCAGCCATGTAGCGCGGACGCCAAAAGGTCATGCGGAAGGTGATCAGCCCCAGTCCGCTACCGGCCCCACGATGATGGCGGTGGTGGAGGAGATCGTGCTGGTTGGGCCGGGCGAGCAAATTCAGAACGAACCGTCGACGCAGCTGCCTGCTGACGACGAAGGTTTGTTGCAGGTCGAAAAGCTTCGTCTGGGCAGTTGGGTAGAGATCCAGGAAGACGAATCCCACAAGCTGCGTTGCAAGCTGGCGGCGATCGTCGAGCCGAGCGGGCGCTACGTGTTCGTCAATCGCACCGGCATGAAGGTCCTTGAGAAAACCCGTATGGGCCTTGCGGTGGAATTCCGTCGCGGCACGATTCGTGTTCTCGACGACGCACTGCTGTTCGACCGCGCGCTGGAGTCGGTACTGGGTAATCTGCGCAAGCTCAAGGGCTAAGCGCCAGATCGGTCCTACGACTTCTGCCTGCGAATCTGCGTGACCTCCAAGCTGATTCGCCATCCACATCCTTTCCAGTCGCGGGCATACTGCGCGCTGTCGTTTCACGCCCTAAGGACTTCCCATGCATCTGGACCCTGCCACCGGCTGGTGCCACGGCGCGCAGCATTGCCCTTCACCCAATTTCAATGCCCGGCCGGAAAACGAAATCTCATTGCTGGTCATCCACAACATCAGTCTGCCGCCCGCGCAGTTCAAGACCGGCAAGGTCCAGGCATTCTTCCAGAACCGGCTGGACGTCACAGAACACCCCTACTTTGAAGGCATCGCCGAGCTGCGGGTCTCTGCGCATTTCCTGATTGAGCGCGACGGCGAGGTGACGCAGTTCGTGTCGTGTCTGGATCGTGCCTGGCATGCGGGTGTGTCGGTGTTTGAGGGGCGCGAGACGTGCAATGATTTTTCCATTGGCATCGAGCTTGAAGGCACTGATGATCAATCCTTCACCGACGTGCAATATGAGGCGTTGATCGAGCTGACCCGCCAATTGCAGACGGCTTGGCCGGCGATTACGACGCAACGCATATGCGGTCACAGCGACATCGCGCCGGGGCGCAAGACCGATCCGGGTCCGTGTTTTGACTGGGCGCGGTTTCATGCCGCCCTGGACGTTTGAAGTGAGGAACAGCTAATGAGTTTTCTGGTTTTGCTGCTGGCGGTCTGGGTCGAGAAGTTCTCGGCCCTGCGCCAGCGTATTCAGCGCGACGGGCCATGGCTCAATCAATTGAGCCGGCTGGAATCCCACCCACGCTCGGCCAAACGGCCGTGGTGGATTTTGATGGTGACGGTTGTGCTGCCTTTGGTGGTCCTCGCCCTGGTATTGGTGATTGTCGGCTCGGTGGCCTATGGCTGGCTCGCGTTGCCGATCCATTTGCTGGTGCTGATTTACAGCCTGGGCCGTGGCGACGTGAAAGCCACACTCGGCTCATTTCGGGACGCCTGCCGTCGGGGCGATCAGGAAGCAGCGGTGCTGGTTGCCGAACGTGATCTGGGTGTCCAGGCCGAGAATGAAGAGCAGCTATTGGGTGGCGCTCAGACGTATTTGCTGTGGCAGATCTACCAAGGCTTCTTCGCAGTGATTTTCTGGTATTTCGTGCTCGGCCCGGTTGCCGCGTTGGCGTACCGCCTGCTGGCCCTTGCTTCGGAACACGGCAAAACCCCGGCGCTGGTCGAACGTGCGACTCAGGCAAGGCACGCATTCGACTGGGTGCCGGTGCGCTTGCTGGCCGCCAGCTTTGCGCTAGTGGGGAATTTCGTCGCGGTCAGCCGCGTTATGTTGAGCGAACTGCTCAACTGGAACATCAGCGCCTCGCGCCTCATCAGCAAAGTCGGCTGCGTCGCCGGCGAGGTTCCCGCGCCAGTGGTGGGCGTCGAGGGCGTCAACAGCCTGGATGTATTGTGGGAATTGCTCATCCGCTCGGCTATCGTCTGGTACGTCGGCTTCGCGCTGATCACGCTGTTTGTTTAAAGCCGTGCCAGATTCTCCGTTTACTCGGCAGCTGCTTAGTCGCACAGCCAACGCCGCTTAGGTGGGATTGAGCAAGCTTGCTCCCATGGTTCGATTGGCCTCCTAATTAGCGTCTGCAAAGTGAGGCCATTCAATCCCTGATCATGAAAAATGATCTTCATGGTCTAGATGCTATTCGTCATCCGATTGATATAGATCAATGCCCCTGTTATTTCTGACGCTATCCTCTTTTGCCTCCGGTCAGACGCCGCCATCCCTCAGAACTAACAGTTCTTTCCAACGTTATCCAACCTTCCAAAACCATAACTAGCTCAAGCAAAGATGGCTTGTCGCCAGCAACTAGCGGCCGGCTGTTTCTTGATTAACAAGAATCCTTTGCTATAGCTAAACCCTCTCACTTCTTCCAAATAGGGCAACGGAATGTCAGTCGCTAAGAAAATGAGCGTGGGTCAGCTCACGATGTTGACTGCGGTCAACATGCTGGGATCCGGCATTGTGTTGTTGCCCACCAAACTCGCCGAGGTCGGCGGCATTTCCATCCTTTCCTGGCTGATCACGGCCACCGGCTCGCTGGCTCTGGCCTACGCTTTCGCGCAGTGCGGCATGCTCAGTCGCAAGACCGGCGGCATGGGCGGTTACGCGGAATATACGTTCGGTAAATCGGGTAACTACATCACCAACTACACCTACGGTTTGTCGTTGTTGATTGCCAACGTGGCGATCAGTATCACCGCAGTTGGATATATTCAAACGCTTTTCGATATCAAGTTGGGTTCGCTTGAAGTCGGTCTCGCCACCATCGCGCTGTTATGGATTACCACGTTCGCCAACTTCGGCGGTGCGAGTATTACCGGCAAGATTGGCGCGGTGACCGTATGGGGCGTTATTGCGCCCGTCGTGCTGGTTTCGACCATTGGCTGGTTCTGGTTTGACAGCAGCACCTATGCGGCAGGATGGAACCCCCACGACAAGACCTGGTACGAGGCCGCGGGCGCTTCGGTGGCGATTACCTTGTGGGCGTTCCTCGGTCTGGAGTCGGCGTGCGCCAACGGCGATGCAGTGGAAAACCCCGAGAAGAACGTGCCCATCGCAGTGCTCGGCGGGACCCTCGGCGCAGCGGTGATCTACATCGTGTCGACCAACGTCATCGCCGGCATCGTCGACAACGCGGAACTGGTTTCTTCAACCGCGCCGTTCGGGCTGGTGTTCGCCAAGATGTTTAACCCCATGGTCGGCGACATCATCATGGGGCTCATGGTCCTCGCGTGCATCGGCTCGCTCTTGGGCTGGCAGTTCACGGTGGCGCAGGTGTTCAAAAGCTCGGCGGACACCGGATACTTCCTGCCGATCTTCGCCAAAGCCAACAAGTACGGAGTGCCGATCATCAGCATGTTGATCCTGCTGGCGATCCAGACAGCCCTGGCGCTGTTGACCATCAGCCCCGACCTGGCCAAGCAATTCGACACCCTGGTCAATCTTGCAGTGGTCACCAATCTGGTGCCGTACATCCTGTCGATGGCGACGCTGATGACCCTGCAAAAGGTCTCCAACGTGCCGCCGCAAAAAGCCCTCATCACCAACATCGTGGCCGGCATCGCGACCGCGTACAGCTATCTGGCGCTGTACAGCTCCGGCGCCGAAGCGTTGATGCTTGGCGGGGTGGCGACCATCGTCGGCTACACCCTGTTCGGTTACGTCAACACCCGCCTGATCCGGCTCGAAGCGCTGAACAACAGCGTACCCACCCAGACCGTCGCGGCGCAGCACATCGTCGGCGAGCCGATCCCCGTCAATAACCTGAAGATGGCCAACCTGGAGACTCGACCATGAGCGACAACAGACACTTGCTCGGCATGCTGGCGCTGCTGGTCAGCAGCCAGCCCGACAAACGCAGCGTGTTCGGCCGGGCCCTGATCCAGTTGATCAGCGACGTGGAAGACCGCGCCATCAGCGTGCTGACCTCCGAAAGCCTTAGCGATGCGAAGTCGATCCTCAGCTCCGATCCGGCGATCCAGTGTGTGTTGCTCAGTTGGGAAATGGACAGCAGCGACGACCACAAGGAATGCATCGATCTGCTCACCACCTTGCGTGAGCGCAACACCCGTGTGCCGGTGTTTCTGATCAGCGATCGCAGCACGGCGTCGAGTGTGCCGTTGATCGTCATGCAGCACGCCGATGACTTCATCTGGCTGCCCGAAGACACCAGCCGCTTCCTCAGCGGACGCATCATGGCGGCCATCGAACGCTATCGTCAGGCGGTGTTGCCACCGATGTTCGGCGCGCTGCTGAAGTTCGCCCGCAGCTACGAATATTCCTGGCACACCCCGGGCCACGCTGGCGGCACGGCGTTTCTGAAGAGCACCGCAGGCCGCGCGTTTTACGAGTTTTTCGGCGAGAACCTGCTGCGCTCCGACCTTTCGATTTCCGTCGGCGAACTGGGCTCGTTGCTCGACCACAGCGGCCCGATCGGTCAGGGCGAGCGCTATGCGGCGAAGGTGTTCGGCGCCCACCGCACATACTACGTGACCAACGGCTCCTCAATGTCCAACCGCGTGATCCTGATGGCCAGCGTGACCCGTGACCAGATCGCCCTGTGCGACCGCAACTGTCACAAGTCCGCCGAGCACGCGATGACGCTGTCCGGTGCGATCCCGACCTACCTGGTGCCGACGCGAAACCGCTTCGGCATCATCGGCCCGATCCTGCCGCGGACCTTGAGCGCCGAGAGCGTCAAAGCCGCCATCGCCAGCAACCCGCTGGTAAAAAGCCACATCGACCCGACGCCGGTGCATGCCATCGTCACCAACTCCACGTACGACGGCCTGACCTATAACGTCACCCGCGTCGAGGAGCTGCTGGGGCAGAGCGTTGACCGGCTGCATTTCGACGAAGCCTGGTACGGCTATGCGCGGTTCAACCCGCTGTACAAAGACCGCTTCGCCATGCACGGCCGCCCGGAGGATCACGATCCGTCCAAGCCCACCGTGTTCGCCACGCAGTCGACCCACAAGCTGCTCGCGGCGCTGTCCCAAGCCTCAATGATTCATGTCCGTAACGGCCGCAACCCGATTCCCCACGGGCGGTTCAACGAGTCCTACATGATGCACGCGTCGACCTCGCCCAATTACGCGATCATGGCGTCGTGCGATGTCAGCTCGGCGATGATGGAAGCGCCAAGTGGACAGATTCTGACCAACGAATCCATCGAAGAAGCCGTCGCGTTCCGTCAGGTCATTTCGCGCATGCAGACCGACATGCTGAGCCAGGACGACTGGTTTTTTTCCTGCTGGCAGCCGCCCTCAGTGCAGGTCGGGGCTACGGCGATTCCGTTTCACGAAGTCGATCCGGTGCGGCTCAAGACCGATCCGAATTGCTGGGTCCTTCACCCCAACGAGGTATGGCACGGCTTCGGCGACATCGAAGACGGCTACTGCATGCTCGACCCGATCAAGGTGTCCATCCTCAGCCCGGGCATGGGCGATGACGGCAACCTGATGGACTTCGGCATTCCGGCCTGCGTGCTCAGCGCTTATTTGGGGCATCAGGGCATCGTCGTCGAGAAGACTACGGACTTCACCATCCTTTTCCTGTTCTCCATCGGCATCACCAAGGGCAAGTGGGGCACGCTGGTCAACGCGTTGCTCGACTTCAAACGCGACTACGACAACAACCTGGAGCTGGAGCTTTGCCTGCCCGAGTTGCTGGCCGCGAATCAGCAGCGCTATGCCGGCATGGGGCTGAAAGATCTGGCAGAAGACATCTTTGCCGCGATGAAAGAGACCAAGACCACGGCGGCCATGTCGAAGGCGTTCGGCACGTTACCCAAGGCGGAATTCAGCCCGGTGGAAGCGTACGAGAAATTGGTCAAGAACGAGGTGGAGCAGGTCACTTTGGAGGAGGCCGCCGGGCGTATTGCCGCGACGGGCATCGTGCCTTATCCGCCAGGCATCCCGCTGCTGATGCCTGGGGAAAACGCAGGGCCTGCGGACGGGCCTTTGCTGGCCTATCTTCGGGCGCTGGAAAGCTTCGATCGGTCGTTCCCCGGCTTCACCCATGACACCCACGGGATTGAAAGCGAAGCGGGGATTTATCGGATGCTGGTGTTGAAATAGCTTCAGCGTTGAAAGAGGTGGGCCGGTTGGCGCACCTCCGGCTCAGTTGCTCTGGGCCTTTTGCAGCGCTTGCTGCGTTAGCGCCACACACTCACGCCCGCCATCGTCGTTGTGCCGCGCCAAGGCTGCTTCGGCGCGGTGCACGGTGGTGTCGATATCGCTTTTGACCGCGTCGCTGAGATTGGGGTTGGCGACTTTCGCGTCACGAACCTTGCTCAGGTTCATCTGGCACTGATTGTTTTCGTCGTTGGCAGTTGCCGCGAAGGGCAGGGCACAGGCAGTCAGGAGCAAGCCGGCGAGCAGGGCGTGTTTCATGTTGGCTTCCGCAGAGGTAAGTGTGTGGCTCGTTATCTGTACGAGCTTTCCGCATCAGACCTCAGATTCCGGATTTCCGCCAGTGGGTGCCAAAGCAAACGCGACTATCGATTGCCGACATAAGCTCCGATTGGCGTCCGCGGCAGGGATCAGGCAGATGCCCAAAAAGAAAAACCACCCGTGTCGCCAAGGTCGGGGTTACCTAGCTGCAGGGGTGGCAGTGTGCAAAAACTCTATTTACAAGCTGCGCGACTGAGCTGACTGTCGAGCTCGGCGTGCAGGTCGGGCCTCTTCAACTTCCAGCAAGTGCATGGCCAGTACGTCAGTCAAAAACCGGAACTGATCGTTGAAGCCCACCACCTCATTTGCTGAAGTGGTTCTCGGCCGAAGGCATCATGAAGCCGCCGAAGCGATTGTCCTCAACGAGACCGTGGCTGTTCTTGAGGGCGATGACATGTTGTGAGTAATAGTTCTTCCCGAATGCGGGAAAACTTACGTGCAAAGTGACGTCTCGGGTCATGTCGATTGCTCCGCATCTAACAGAAAGTTGAAAGCGTGAAAGGTGCTGATAAGTGTCAGCTACTTGGCCTTAGTTGGCCGGTGCCACAACACGATGATCCTCTTCGTCCGCGGTCATGACGACCGATCCCAGATCGAAGAGTTTGAGGGCGACGACGTAGCTGGTGAGCGCTGCGAGCGTCAAGCAAGTAAGGAGATGAACGATCATTTTTCCTGCCCTCGGTTCGTGTTTGGGTGTGAGGGCGATGGTACGCCCATCAGTTTTGAGCGGAAGGCATTCGCGGGAATGTTGGTTATCGATGGGAATGATGGAGGGGAGCGCGGTGGGCGCAGCAAACGCACTCAAGTGTGTCTGCTGCTTTAATCCTGCGGTTTGTCACTACGCCCGAATGGTTTCGCCATACCGATGCGTCGCCAGGCACGCCAGCAGCAAGCCACTGATCGCGACCATCCCGCCCACCAGACCGATATTGGCCACGCCGAGCTGGCTGATGACCACACTGCCCAGCAGTGCGCCGCCGCCGATGCCAATGTTGTAGATGCCCGAATGCAGTGCCATTGCCACGTCCGTGGCATCCGGCGCCATCGCCAGCACCTTGGACTGCATCACCAGACCAAAGCACATGATCGCCATGCCCCAGACCACGCTCAACGTACCCATCGACGAGGCATTGCCGGACAGCGGCAGCAGCAGAATCAGACACGCCGCCAGCGCGCCGATCGCGGTGATCAGCAGGCCGCGCGGGTAACGGTTGTTGTAACGGCTGAAGATCACCGACCCCACGATCCCGGCACCGCCGAATAGCAACAGGATCACGGTGGTCATATCGCCATTCATCTTCGCCACGATCTGTGCGAACGGTTCGATGTAGCTGTAGGCCGTGAACTGCGCCGTGACCACCAGAGCGGTCAACAGATAAAGCGACATCAAGGCCGGGCGTTTGAACAGCATTGGCAGGCTGCGCAGCGAACCCGAGTTCTGGCTCGGCAGTAGCGGAAGCGATTTCATCAGCACCAGAACGGTAAGACCCGAGGCAATGGCAATCGCCAGGAATGTTGCGCGCCACCCCAGCGCTTCGCCCAGCATGCGCCCCAGCGGAATGCCGAGCACCATCGCCAGCGCGGTGCCAGTTGCAAGGAGGCCGAGGGCCTGAACCTGCTTGCCCTCCGGCGCCACCCGCACGGCCAGCGAAGCGGTCACCGACCAGAACACGGCATGGGCCACCGCGATACCGACACGACTGACCAGCAGCATGCCGAAGCTCGACGACAGGCTCGACATCACGTGGGCGGCGATGAACGTCAGAAACACAAACAACAGCAACTTGCGCCGCTCGATGTTGCGGGTCAGCAGCATCATCGGCAGCGAGGTCAGGGACACGATCCACGCGTACACCGTTAGCATCAGGCCAACCTGCGCGGTGGTCATGTCGAAGCTGTGGCCGATGGCACTCAACAAACCCACCGGCACGAATTCGGTGGTGTTGAAAATGAAGGCCGCCAGGGCCAGCGCGATGACGCTTAGCCAATTTCCGGTGTGTGCGTTAGTGGTATTCATTAAAACGAATGCCCTCCTGAAGAATTCGGTTGGCCGCGTCCCCAACAAAAACGCCGACAAGCAGGAAGACCGCTCGAGGCGTTTGCCTGGGCGGTGCATGCGGTCAGCTGAATATTATGAGTATGGGGAGATGCGACGAGATGTTACGGATTCTACGCCGTTGTAAACGTTGTCACAACGCAGGCCCGGGTTGAGAAGGGCGTTCATTTGTCGCAGTCGTGCTGCAGCGCTTGCGTTGAGCAGCGGCGACAGAATGGGGCGTGATGAGATCCGCTTTCAACCTGAGGCGCCGCGAACGAAACCGCCCGTCTAATCCGGGGCACTTGGCGGGCTCAGGGGATTCTGATGATCATGGTGCGGATAACTCGCACGTGAACGAGGAGATTGAATCATGGCTAACGACACTTCGCTTACAGGGACCTCCACGCACACGGATCCGGACAAAGAGCTTGGCTTCAATGAAGAATCGCCTGATGTTTCCGACCCGCAGGTAGACCCTACCGAACCCGCGCGGACCGAGAACGATCCGGTGACTGAAGAGCCAACCACTCGCCGCGGTAATGACGAGCCGCTGCCGGGGAAGGGTGGGGTTTGATCGACTCGCGCTGAATCCAGAAGCCCTGCTGACTCAAGCGGGGCTTTTTTATGACATCCGGCGAGCCATCGCGGTGTCGCGCTTCCGGGATCGCCAAGGCTTCGCGGCAGGCCAGCGAGTGCTATCAGTGCGCGCTCTTTGGAGAGCGGTGTGATCAATCCTGTAGTGCCATCCACCGACATGTACAGAAAGTACCGACCTTCCTGATCGAGCAGAATCCGGTAGACACCTCCCGATGCGTCATAGCTTGGGACGACTGTTCGATCCACGAGAAAAGTATGGCTACTGATGCCCATATCGCTGAGCGCCGCCGCGAAGTCTGCACTGACGTCAGACTCCCATTGCTTGGTGCTGCGCAGACTGAACAGGAGTCTGATCAGCAAGGTCAGCGAGATGCTTACTACCGCAATAATGCCCGATCCATAATCCACGCCTCTACTCCCTGTGCTGCTATAGATCTGATAAATACCGGCAATCAGCCAGTGTTTCAACACACCTTGCGTCAGACAGGAAAGTCTCACAGGGAGGGCGCAGATCCTCACTAATAAATCGATGAGCGTGGTCTTGCACGCTCATTACTGCCCGTTGTCACACCGGGAGCAGACCAAACCGCCCATTCAGGCACAAAAAAAGCACTTGCGATAAACGCTAAGTGCTTGATTTGTATTGCGTGTTTGGTGGAGCCGGGGGGATTTGAACCCCCGTCCGCCAGTACTCCGCTTTCGGGCCTACATGCTTAGCCGTGTCTATTAAGTTAACCCTCAGCGACCCGACGGGCAGGGTGCTTTGGGCGAGCTGTGTAAGTTTTAGCCGATTCGTCCACAGCGTACTGCACGGCGATCCTGTTCTATATGACAATCACTTTGGGTTTACAGGCATCCCCTGGTGATTGCTGGAGCCGAAGCTACCAGAAGGAAGGCTAGCACCGCTTACGCGGCGAGAGCTTGTTCCCCGTAGGTTTCGTCATTGGCAACTATAGAAAGTTGCAACAGTGGATTTACGACTTCTGTTACCAAGTCGGCATGCCCCTAGAGTTTCATCACCGGCGTCGAATCCTAATCGGCCCCAATTCTGCTGCTCTAGCAGTCAGGCGGCGGAGTCTACCCGAATCAATAAGATACGTCGACCGTTCGCCTGACATTCCGCTCGCGACGGCGTTGGGCCAGTCCCGATTCGGTCATTACTTGGCGGCACCGCCGTCGCTGCCGTCACCGCCGGTTTTCAGCTCGGTGATCTTCTTGGTGGTGATCGAGATGCACTCTTTGTCATTGCCGCTTTTTTGCGCGGCAGTGGCATCGGCGACGGTTTTTTCAATGTCAGTCTTGCTGTCACCGGTGAGATTGGTGGTGGTCGAAGCCTCAGCATTTTTCAGTGCTGCGATGTTCGCGCCGCACAGGTCATCAGCAGCGAAAACCGGGGAACCCAACAGTGCAGCGGTAAGAAACAGTCCAGTCAGTGCAGTGCGCTTCATGTGTATCTCCTTGAGCCTGTTGACTCGGTATCGCCGGCCGATTTTGCCGGTGCCCGAGGTAGAGGAAAAAAGCGCCGAATGAGTTGTGGCGCTTAAAGAGATGGACTGCCGCTCATCGCAGGGGTTCTATATTTTTTTCACAATGCTGTGAAAAAGCCACGTTGCGAGATGTTTCGGGATTATGGGGGGATCTGCGCCCCATTTGTGTGCATCAAGCGGTTCTTGGTTGAGTCACTCGATCCACGAGATAGACCAGGCCTTGGTAGTCAATACCACCGTGTTGCGTGAGCCCGATCTCGCAGGTCCGGCTGGTAGAAATCCCCTCATCACAGTACTGGACCGCCTCTTTCAGCGAGCGTAGCGCGTGGGCATTCAGTTCGGGTGTCGTAAAGCCTTTGTCCCCCGCAAAGCCGCAGCAATGAATGCCTTCGGGAACGACCACATTCACGCTGCACATTCGTGCAAGGTCGATCAGCGCCTGGCTCTCGCCCAAGTGTTGCGTGCTGCAAGTGACGTGAACCGCGATGGGCGCCTGTTGCGGGGTGAACACCAGTTTGTCCAGCAGATGGGTGCGGATGAAACGAACCGGGTCATACAGTTCGAGCCGGGTCTCCTTGAGGTCCTGAATCAGGCGCAACGTACAGGGGCTGGTGTCGCAATAGATCGGATCGAGCCCGCCGCGACTGGCCTTGGTCAGCGCAGCGAGCATCTGCTGGCGCTTGCCTTCCGCCTGCTCGGCGTAGCCCTTGGAAGCGAAGGGCTGGCCGCAGCACAGACTGTCTTGGTCTTCCGGGAACACCACTTGATAACCGGCTTTCTCCAGCAGCCCTCGGGTCTTGTCCATCAGCGACATCTGCTCGCGATCGCCCGCCGCAGGCCCCATGACGCGGGACACGCAGGCCGCCAGATAGACCACGCGAGGACGCTGATCTTCAACCGGCAGGGTGAAACGAATGGCGTTCTCGGGCTGGGGCATGGCTGGCGTCCACTGAGGCACGCGGCCTGAAGACGCTTTGCTCAGCGCGCCGGAAATCTTCGCCAGCCTCGGTGCGCCCAACAGCATGCGGGCGCCATTGGCGGCATGCAGCGTAAATCGCGCGCCCTTCAACGCCGTCGCAAAGTGCTGACTGATCCAGCTAGCGGCCTTGTCGTGATGCGCTTGCTCCCCGCGAAGCTTCTTCACCAGCTCGCCCGTGTTGATGCCGACCGGGCAACGTTGCGCGCACATACCGGTGGCCGCGCAGGTGTCGATGCCGTGGTACTGATAGTCGCGCTCCAGCTGAGTGGTGTCGGTGCCTGCGCGTTTTTTGGCCTGAATGTCACGCCACATGACGATGCGTTGCCGTGGGCTCAGGGTCAGGCCCTTCGATGGACACACCGGTTCGCAGAAACCACACTCGATGCATTTGTCGATGATCCCATCGGCAGCCGGCATGGGTTTCAGGTGCTTGAGGTGCACCTGCGGATCGTCACTGAGCACAACATCCGGATTGAGAATGCCGGTGGGGTCGAGCAACCGTTTGAGTTGCCACATCAGCGCGTACGCCTCGCTGCCCCATTCAAGCTCCACGAACGGCGCCATGTTGCGGCCAGTCCCGTGTTCGGCTTTCAGGGAACCGTTGAACTCCACGGCCACCAGTTGCGTGACGTCATCCATGAACGCGGAATAACGCGCAATCTCCTGCGGATCGTTGAAGCCTTGGGTGAAGACGAAGTGCAGGTTGCCCTCCAGCGCATGGCCGAACAGGATCGCCTCGTCGTAGCGGTGCTTTTCGAACAGTTTGATCAATCGCCGAACGCCGATGGCCAGCTGCTCGACGGAAAAGGTCACGTCTTCGATGATCACCGTCGTACCCGTCTCACGCACCGCGCCGACGGCAGGGAAGGTGTCCTTGCGAATGGCCCAGAGCCGTGCGTTCTCAGTCGCGTCTTCGGTGAAATCAACCTGCTTCTCGACCGGAAAGTGCGCGATGGACGCCATGATCTGCGCCAGTTGCTCGTGCAACAGCGGCTGCGTCGCAGCGCGGGCTTCGATCAGCAGTGCGCAGGCGCCTTCCGACAGCTCACGAACGAAGGCCGGCATGCCCGGCTTGTCCTGCACCGAGCGCATGCTGCGCCGATCAAGCAGTTCGACGGCAGCGACCGGCTGGGTTTTCAGCACCGCCACGGCGTTGCAGCAGGTTTCGATGTCGGGAAAAACAATCAGCGCCGTCGCCTTGCTCGGGTGATCGGGCACCGTGTCGTACGTCACCGCGCTGATGAAACCCAGCGTGCCCTCCGAACCCACCAGCAGGTGACTGAGGATGTCGAGCGGTTCGTCGAAATCCACTAAGGCGTTCAGCGACAGGCCGCAGGTGTTCTTCAGACGGTACTTGTGGCGAATCTTCGCGGCGAGTTCGGTGTTTGCGCGCGTCTCACGGCCCAGTTGCGCGAGGCGGTCGAGCAGCTCGGCGTGGCTGACTTTAAATGCAGCGACACTGGCGGGGTCTTCCGTGTCCAGGCGGGCACCGTCGGCGAGCACCAGCCGAATGCCAGCAAGGGTGTGATAGGTGTTCTGGGCCGTGCCGCAGCACATGCCGCTGGAATTGTTGGCGACGATGCCGCCGATTTTTGCCGCGTGCATGGACGCCGGGTCAGGACCGATCTTGCGTCCAAATGGCGCAAGCCAGACGTTGGCCTGTGCGCCGATTACGCCGGGTTGCAAACGGATCTTCGTGCCTTGCTCGCGTATTTCACGGCCGTTCCAGTTGTCGCCGAGCACGATCAATACGGAGTCGCTGATGGCTTGGCCCGAGAGGCTGGTGCCGGCCGCACGGAAGGTCACCGGGACTTTATCGGCCTGCGCCAGTTTTAACAGCGCCACGACTTCGTCTTCTGATTCGACGCGGATGACCAGCTTGGGGATCAGCCGATAAAAGCTGGCGTCGGTGCCGAAGGCCAAGGTCGAGAGCGGGTCGTCGAAGCGTCTTCCGGCAGGAATGAGGCTGTTCACACCGGCCAGAAACGCGGCGGGCAAAGTCATGCTGTTTTCCTCGTGGGGCATCTCGGTGGCGCTGCGGCCTCTGTCGGGCCGCATGGGTCGGGATCGGCGTAGGTCAGGCGCCCAGCTCGCGGACCAGCGAATCGCGAGTGATCTCGCTGATCGACTTGGCGCCGGTCAAGACCATCGCCACGCGCATTTCCTTCTCGAACAGATCCAGCAGGTTTTTCACCCCGGCCTCGCCGTGGGTGGCCAAGGCGTAGATGAACGCACGGCCGATCAGCACGGTGTCTGCGCCGAGGGCAATCATGCGCACCACATCCAGACCGCTGCGAATGCCGGAGTCGGCGAGAATCTTCAGATCGCCTTTTACCGCGTCGGCAATGGCGGGCAGCGCGCGGGCACTGGACAACACGCCATCAAGCTGGCGGCCGCCATGGTTGGACACAACGATGCCGTCGGCGCCGAATTTCACCGCATCCCGTGCGTCGTCAGGATCGAGGATGCCCTTGATGATCATCGGGCCGTCCCAAGAGTCGCGAATCCATTCCAAGTCTTTCCATGAGATCGACGGATCGAAATTGTTGCCCAGCCAGGCGATGTAATCGGTGAGACCGGTAGGGTTGCCGCGATAGGCCGACACGTTGCCCAAGTCGTGGGGCCGGCCGTTGATGCCCACGTCCCACGCCCATTGCGGGTGGGTCATGGCTTGCAAGACCCGGCGCATCGGCCCGCTTTTGCCGCTCATGCCGGAGTGCGCGTCACGGTAGCGGGCGCCGGGGACGGGCATGTCGACGGTGAACACCAGTGTTTTCACACCGGCGGCTTTGGCTCGCTCCAGCGCGTTGCGCATGAAACCGCGATCCTTCAGCACATACAGCTGAAACCACATCGGCCGCTTGATCGCCGGCGCGACTTCTTCAATCGGGCACAACGACACGGTCGAGAGCGTGAACGGAATGCCCTTGGCATCTGCGGCGCGGGCGGCCTGCACTTCCCCACGGCGAGCGTACATGCCGCATAGGCCAACCGGAGCCAGTGCCATCGGCATGCTCAGGGTTTCACCGAACAGCGTCGTCTCCAGACTCAGCTCGGACATGTTCTTCAGGATGCGCTGGCGCAGCGCAATGCTGGCCAGGTCGGAAACGTTGTGGCGCAGGGTGTGCTCGGCGTAAGCGCCACCGTCCGCGTAGTGGAACAGGAAGGGCGGGAGCTTGCGCTGGGCGGCGGCGCGGTAGTCGGTGGAGGCAGAAATGATCATGGGATCTCGCAGATGAGTGAGCGGGGCCACAGCCGGGCGCGCAAGCAGCACGCCTGGCGCTCGTCTGATTAATGAACCAGCATGCCGGTGAACCAGTACGCCTGGGCGTAAGTGATGCAGCCAACGATCGTGGCGAAGAAAATGCTGTGCTTGAGGGTGAAGCGGAACAGGTCGGATTCTTTACCCACCAGCCCGGTTGCCGCGCAGGCCACCGCGATTGATTGCGGGGAAATCATCTTGCCGGTCACGCCGCCGCTGGAGTTGGCTGCAACCATCAGCACGTCACTGACGCCCAGCTGGTGTGCCGTGGTGGCCTGCAGCGAGCCAAACAGGGCGTTCGACGAGGTGTCGGAGCCTGTCAGGAACACCCCGAGCCAGCCGAGGAATGGCGAGAAGAACGGGAAGGCGCTGCCAGTCCCGGCGAGGACCAATGCGAGCGTCGAGGACATGCCGGAGTAGTTCATGACGAAGGCGAAGGCCAGCACCATGCCGATGGACACGATGGCCCAGCGCAATTCGATCAGCGTTTCTTTGAACGTGACCAAACCTGTTTTAGGTGTAATGCGCAGCACGATCATCGCCAGAATCGCCGAGATCAGGATCGCGCTGCCCGATGCCGCGAGCAGGTCGAACTTGTACACCGCCGGCATGGCGGTCGGGTTGGCGACAATCGGCGCCATCTTCATAACCAGTTGATCCAGGTGCGGCACCGGGAAGTTCATGGTCAGTGCCTGCAGCGGACCGCCCGCAGCGAACAGCGCCTTGAACGGCTTCAGCGTCCAGATCGTCACGACGACAGTCAGGATCAGGAACGGCGACCATGCCTTGATGATGGTGCCTGCCGAGTACGGCGATTTTTTGGTGGTGCGCGGCTGACCAAAACCGCCCGCATTACCGGCGCCGCCGCCCATGACCGCAGCACCGCCGGACGCACCGACGATTTTTGCATCGGCCGCGCGGGCTGGCTGCCAGACTTTCAGGAAGAAGGTCAGGGACACGAGGCTGACCAGCGCCGAGGTAATGTCAGGCAGTTCCGGGCCAATGAAATTAGAGGTCAGAAATTGCACGATGGCGAAGCTGCCGCCCGCGACTAGAGCCGCTGGCCAGGTCTCTTTGACGCCTTTCACACCGTCCATCATGAACATCAGCCAGAACGGCACGAACACCGACAACAGTGGCAATTGACGACCGGCCATGGCGCCGATCTTGAACGGGTCGAGACCGGACACCTGACCGGCCACGATGATCGGGATGCCCAATGCGCCAAACGCCACCGGTGCGGTGTTGGCGATCAGGCAGAGGCCGGCGGCATACAGCGGGTTCAATCCCAGGCCAACGAGTAACGCTGCGGTGATGGCCACCGGTGCGCCGAAGCCTGCCGCGCCTTCCAGGAACGCGCCGAAGCAGAATCCGATCAGCAAGACCTGCAGGCGCTGGTCATCGGTGATCGACATGACCGAGCTGCGAATGATCTCGAACTGACCGCTTTTGACCGTCAGTTTGTAGAGAAACACTGCGGCAATAATGATCCACGCGATGGGCCACAAGCCGTAGAGGAAACCGTAGCCGGCGGACGCGACGGCCATGTCGGCAGGCATCTGGAACGCGAAGATCGCGATCAGTATGGCGAGCAGCAGCGTGATGGCCCCCGCGACGTGCCCCTTGAGCCGGAAGATCGCCAGCGCCAGAAAGAAGAAAACGATCGGAATGACAGCCACCAGCGCCGAAAGGCCCAAGCCGCCGAGAGGTGTGTAGAGCTGTTGCCAGGTTTGCATGTATGAGGCCCCTAATTGTTTTTGGTTAGGCCCGGTGTCCATGTCTTACGTGCGCGGCTCCTGCAGGTGACAACTACGTATCTGTCGGCCTGCCGGCGCTGACGAACGAGTCGCACAGCTCACCAGCTCAAGCGTTCCGCCGTCGGGAAGTGCCTGCAGCGTGGGACAGTGATAAGCCATCCCTCGCCGGCATTGTAAATTGGTAATACCAATTTACAATGTCTTGGCGCTAGGTTAGAAGCCTTGCTGACGGTGTGTCAATTTATGACGCGTAAACTTTCGTAGCAGCTCGCCCGGATTTCATCCGCACTTCGCCTGAGAGGGAGATTTCTCCTGCATCTGCCGGGTGAATGTCTGATCGCGATCAGCGAGAATATGCACCCCGCGGCCAGGTCAGGCGGGGCAGCCGGGTTGTGGAGTGAAGGGTTATGGGCTTTGATCAGGTGCGTCAGCGCCGCTTGTCCGACGATATTGTCGAGCAGTTGGAAAGGATGATTCTGGAGGGCACGTTGCGCTCTGGCGGTCGTCTGCCGGCTGAGCGAGCGCTGGCCGAGCAGTTCGGCGTGTCGCGCCCTTCGCTGCGTGAGGCGATTCAAAAGCTGACGGCCAAAGGGCTGTTGATCAGCCGTCAAGGCGGCGGCAATTACGTGGTCGACAGTCTTGGGTCCACGTTCAGCGATCCACTGCTTCATCTGTTGGAAAGCAGCCCGGACGCCCAGCGCGACCTGCTTGAGTTCCGCCATACCCTGGAAGCCTCCTGCGCCTACTACGCAGCCATACGCGCGACGGATGTTGATCGGCTGCGGCTGCGCGAGGCGTTCGATGCTCTTCAGGACTGCTACAGCCGCGCGGAGGAAGTGAGTCGTGCGGAGGAGGGCGCAGCAGACGCCAGTTTCCACCTCGCCATCGCCGAAGCCAGCCATAACGCTGTGTTGCTGCACACCATTCGCGGCCTGTTCGATCTGCTGCGGCGCAGCGTGGTCACCAACATCGGCGGCATGTACAAACAGCGCGCAGAAACCCGCGACATGCTGATTGATCAGCATCGTGAGTTGTACCTGGCGATAATCGAAGGGCGGGCAGACGATGCTCGAGAAGTGTCGAGCCGCCATTTGCTGTACGTGCAGGAGGTGCTGGAAGAAGTGCGCCAGCAAGTGCAGCGCACGGCGCGGGCTGAACGGCGCAACCGGATTTAAAGATGCTGCACGGCGCCCGACCCATCGCGGACCGTGCGCCACCGGTTAGAGCGGCGTTTCTAAGCGGCCGGAAAGACTGAATCAGTCTTCCTTGCCCTTGTTCCGCACTGCGCGTTGCAGCTCGCGATTGGAGTCGCGTTCGCGCTCGGTATCGCGCTTGTCGTATTCCTTCTTGCCTTTGCCCAGAGCAATCTCGCACTTGATCAAGTGCTGCTTCCAGTAAAGGGCAAGGGCCACGCAGGCATAGCCTTTTTGCTGAACAGACGACGTCAGCTTTTCCAGCTCGCGCTTGTTGAGCAACAGTTTACGGGTGCGTGTCGGGTCAGCGATGACGTGGGTACTGGCTGTCGTCAGTGGCGAGATATGGCTACCCATCAGCCAGGCCTCACCGTCTTTGAGCAACACGTAACTGTCAACCAGCTGCACCTTGTTGGCACGCAGGCTTTTTACTTCCCAGCCAGCCAGGACCAGACCGGCCTCGAACTTGTGTTCGATGAAGTAATCGTGACGCGCCTTTTTATTTTGCGCGATGGTCCCTGTGGGATGTTTCTTGAGCTTAGCCATAGGCGACGCATTATAGGGATCAACGGGCGTCTCGGCTATGGGCTCGCGCGCTGAAGCTGTGTGCTTGAGCAGGTGGAGTGAATCCCGGACAATGCGCGATCTTTTTTGCGTGTTGGACGTGTCAACGATGTCGACGGACAAGGTTTCGGTTCACGGGAGTTGGGCCAGTCGCTGGGTGTTTATCCTGGCGGCCACCGGCTCTGCCGTAGGGTTGGGCAGCATCTGGAAATTCCCCTACATGGTCGGCGTCTACGGCGGCGGCGCGTTTGTGCTGGTGTTTCTGGCGTGCATCGCCCTGATCGGGATTCCGGTGATGATCGCCGAGACGCTTATCGGGCGACGCGCACGGCAGAGTCCGGCCAACGCGCTGCGTACGCTGGCCCTGGAAGCGGGGCATTCGTCAAAGTGGTCATGGGGCGCTTTCGCCGGCATGGTCACCGCGCTATTGATCCTTTCTTTTTATAGCGTCGTCGGTGGCTGGTCGCTCGAGTACATCATTGATGTCGGCAAGGGCGACTTCAGAGGCGTAACGCCTGACGGTGTCGGTGCCTATTTTGGCGAGATGATTGCCGATCCCTGGCGTCTGGTCGGCTGGCATACGTTATTCATGTTGCTGTCGGCAATCACCATCGCCAAGGGCGTGAACGCCGGCCTCGAGCGCAGCCTGCGTATCCTGATGCCGTTGCTGTTTGTGCTGATGGTGATTCTGTTGGGCTATAGCCTGACCACCGGGCACTTCATGGAAGGCGTGCATTTCATGTTCGACTTCACCCCCGAGAAGCTGCTCGATGGCTTGCTCCCGGCCATGGGGCATGCGTTTTTCTCGCTGAGTGTGGGCGTCGGTTCGATCATGATTTACGGCGCCTACATGACCAAAGAGGCCTCGATCAGCGCGACGGTGGTGGGCGTGGCATTGCTCGACACCTTCGTGTCGCTGCTGGCGGGCCTCGCATTGTTTCCGATTGTGTTCGCGGCGGGTCTGAACCCAAGCGAAGGGCCGGGCCTGATGTTCGTTACGCTGCCGTATGCATTTGGTAACGTCGCCTTCGGTACGGTCATGGGCGTGGTGTTCTTTATCCTTGTCGCGGTCGCGGCCTGGAGCTCGGCCATTTCCTTGCTCGAACCCATGGTCGCGTATCTGGTCGAGCGCACAAAAGTTCGCCGCGGCTGGGTGACGTTCTGGCTATCGTTCATCTGCTGGTTCGTCGGCCTCGGGACGGTTTTCTCGTTCAACATCTGGAAGCAGGCCAAATTCTTCGTGAACGAAGGCGGCGGCTTCCACCTCTATCAGTGGGGAGCGTCGTCGGGGCTGGATTTCTTCGGCGTCATCGATTTCTTCACCTCACGGATCATGCTTCCGCTGGGTGGATTGTGCTTTGTGGTATTCGCAGGTTGGGTGATGGGACGCGGTGCGGTGCGCGACGAGTTGTCGGTACGCAGCCCGGTTCTGTTCGCTTTAACGTTCTTTTTGATGCGCTATGTGGCGCCGATCGGCATTGTGGTTGTCTTTGCCGCTCAGCTTTGGAAATGACGCTGACATGACTACGCATATTCAACGTTCCGCCCTTTTGCCATATCCCGCCCAGGCGCTGTATGACCTGGTCAACGACGTGAGTCGCTACTCCGAGTTTCTGCCGTGGTGTTCCGCCGGCACCGTGCTTGAGCAGAGTGATACCTCAATGCGTGCGCGTGTCGAGATTGCAAAGGGCGGCCTGAGCCAGCACTTCGTTACTCGCAACACGCTGACGCCGGGGCAAACCATCGAGATGAATCTGGAGGAGGGGCCTTTCAGTCAGCTTCACGGCGTCTGGACCTTCAAGGCCCTAAATGAAAAGGCCTGCAAGATCAGCCTCGACCTGTCGTTCGACTACAGCGGTTCGATTGTCCGCGCGACACTGGGTCCGCTGTTCAATCAGGCCGCCAACACCTTGGTTGATGCTTTCTGCCAGCGAGCCAAAGAGTTGCATGGCTGAGCTAACGATCCGCGTCGAGGTGGTCTATGCCGTCGTCGACCGCCAGGAGTTGCTGGCGCTGGACGTGCCCGTCGGAACATCGGTCCGCGCTGCGGCTATTGCATCGGGTATGGCCGAGCGCTTTCATGGGCTGGACATCGCACAGTGCCCGTTAGGCATCTTCGGCAAGCTCGTGGGCGACCCGGAGCAGCGTGAGGTGGAAGCCGGCGACAGGGTTGAGATCTATCGCCCGTTGCTGGCTGATCCGAAAGAGGTGCGCCGTCTGCGTGCTTTAAAAGCAGCTGAGGCGAGAAAGGCGCAAAAACCGATTTAATTTTCTCATCGGCTTGATTGAGAGACGTAAAAAAAGCCCGGAATTTCCGGGCTTTTTTATAAGGCTGATTTCAGAAGGAAGCGGTGAATCAGCGCGGGTTTGTGTCCAGTGGTTCCTGGGAAGGAACGGGCACGGTTTCGACCTTGTCGACGTCGTTCTGAATCTGCTCAAGCAATGAGCCAGGCTTCGGTGGCTCTTCCTTCGGCGGCTGCGTCCCTTGGTTTTCGGGGGTGACAGTCGTGTCGCTGCTCTTCCCGAGAATGGCCTCGTCGCGGCTGACACCCGGCTTGAAGTCACCGGACAGGCTCG
Organism: Pseudomonas sp. PS02290; assembly: GCF_029960075.1. Classification (NCBI taxonomy): domain Bacteria; kingdom Pseudomonadati; phylum Pseudomonadota; class Gammaproteobacteria; order Pseudomonadales; family Pseudomonadaceae; genus Pseudomonas; species Pseudomonas sp. PS02290. Next base: position 43,624 of record NZ_JASCOY010000006.1, on the reverse strand, counting down.
CCAGCTGGTCATTGCCATTGAAGATCAGGCTGACGCGTTCCTGCTGGCGTTCGCCACCACCAGGCTGCAGGCTGTACAGATAGTCCCAGCGTTCAGGGTGGAAGGTGTCGGTCAGCAAGGGGTTGCCCATGATAAACCTTACTTGCCGACGGGTCATTCCCGGGCGCAACTGGTCTATCATGTCCTGCGTGACGACATTGCCCTGTTGGATGTCGATTTTATAAACCCCGGGGAATGAACAACCGGCGAGTGCGAGCAGTCCCACGAAGGTGAAACTGGTTAGCAAGAGCTTGGTGTTTTGCATCGGTGGGCGACTTCCACTATCTTGGCTGGGACAACGTAAACCCCGATCATACCTGCATTAAGAGAAGCTGCGAAGCAGCGTCTGCGAGAAAGCTGACCATGGTTGAAAATAGCGAACTACGCAAAGCCGGACTTAAAGTGACCCTGCCGCGGGTCAAGATCCTTCAAATGCTCGATTCTGCGCAGCAGCGTCACATGAGCGCGGAGGACGTCTACAAGGCGCTGATGGAGGCCAACGAAGACGTCGGTCTGGCAACGGTTTACCGAGTTCTGACTCAGTTCGAAGCAGCCGGGTTGGTGGTTCGCCACAATTTCGACGGCGGCCACGCGGTATTCGAACTGGCTGACGGAGGCCACCACGACCACATGGTCAACGTGGAATCCGGTGAGGTCATCGAGTTCTTCGACGAGGAAATCGAAAAGCTGCAAAAAGCCATTGTGAGCAAGCACGGCTTCGAGCTGGTTGACCACAATCTGGTGCTCTACGTACGCAAGCAAAAGGTGTAAGCCTTTTGTGAAGTACGACAAAGGCGACCCTCGGGTCGCCTTTGTTGTTTCTGCAGTTTGCGATCAGGGGATGCTGCCAGATCCGCGCCGCCCGGGTTAAGCCGTAAAGATCATCAAGATTTGGACGCGACCACCATCTTCTTGGCGTGTGCGAGCGACTCTTTGGTCAGATCGATACCGCCCAGCATTCGCGCCACTTCCTCCACTCGCTCGTTCTTGCTCAGCTTGGACACCGCTGTACGCGTCACGTCTGCTTCCCGGACTTTATGTACAAAAAGGTGTTGATGCCCTTGAGCGGCGACTTGCGGCAAGTGCGTAACGGTCATGACCTGGCCGCGTTCGCCAAGACGACGCAGCAATTGGCCGACGATTTCAGCGGTAGGGCCGCCGATACCGACGTCCACTTCGTCAAACACCAGCGTCGGAACCCGAGATGTCTGTGCGGTGATCACTTGAATCGCCAGACTGATCCGAGAGAGTTCCCCACCCGACGCCACCTTCGCCAGCGCCTTGAGCGGCTGACCCGGGTTGGCGCTGACCAGCAGCTCAACCTGCTCCAGCCCGTTGGGAGACAGCTCTTTGTCTACGTTCTCGCGCAGCTCGATATTGAAGCGTCCGCCCGGCATACCCAGCCGCTGAATTTCGTGCTCGACCTTGTGGGCCAGTTCCGGCGCAGCACGGTGACGCAGGTCGCTCAGCTCGCGCGCCTTCTCTTGATAATGCCGCGCATAGGAACCTACCTCGTGTTCCAGTCTCTCGATCGCTTCGTCGTTGGCGTTGAGGGTTTCGATCTCGTCGAGCAACTTCTGGTGCAGCGCTGCAACTTCAGTAGGCTGCACGCGGTGTTTGCGTGCCAGCGTATAGATGGTGTCGAGGCGTTCTTCAATTTGCTGCAGGCGGGCGGGGTCCGCTTCGAAGCGATCGAGGAAACGATTGATCTCGCCGACAGCCTCTTCAACCTGAATCTGCGCACTGGAGAGCAGGTTGGTCGCTTCATTCAACGCATCTGGCGTGTTGTTCACGCTGCTGAGTCGATTAAGGCTGGCGGTCAATGCGTTCAGCGCATTGCCGGAGTCACTTTCACTGCACAGCTCCACAACTTGCCGGCAGATGCCCAGCAAGCTTTCGGCATTGGTCAGCGTGGTGTGTTCCTGTTCCAGCCGTTCGAGCTCGTTTTCGCCGAGGCTCAGGCTTTCCAGCTCTTCAAGTTGGTAGCTCAGCAACTGATGCTTGGCACGCTGCTCGTCGCCGGAGTTGGAAAGGCGCTCAAGCTCCTGGCGCGTTTGCCGCCAGCGCTGGGAGGCCAGTTGCACTTGACGTGCAAGGTCGGTGGCGCCCGCGTATTCGTCCAGCAAGCGCCGATGGGTATCGGTCTTCAGCAGCGACTGATGCTCGTGCTGGCTGTGAATATCGATCACCAGCTCGCCAAGGGCTTTCAGGTCCCCCTGGGGGCAAGGCGTCCCGTTTATATAGGCGCGTGATCGGCCTTCGGCAGTAATGACGCGGCGCAGAATGCAGGGACCGTCGGTTTCGAGGTCTCGCTCCTTCAGCCATGCGCTGGCTTCAGGGATATCCGACACGTCGAAGGTCGCCAGAATGTCTGCCTTGTCGGCACCTGGCCTTACCACGCCACTGTCGGCGCGATCGCCCAGCGTGAGGCCGAGCGCGTCGAGCATGATCGACTTGCCGGCCCCGGTTTCCCCGGTGATCACACTCATGCCGCGATCAAGTTCGAGATCGAGATGTTCAACGATGGCGTAGTTATGTATGGACAGGTGGACCAGCATCAGAGCGGCTCCCAAACAATTTGTCTGGTTATTTATACAGTGTTTTGCTTTGGGCTGACAATGCCCGGCCTTAGCTCGATTTGAAAGGTCATCGCCCATTTTTAGCATCAATCCTGCTTTTCGCCATCGCGCGTGGCCACCGAACCCATGTCAGAACATTTGTAGGGTTATTCAGCCGATCCTGCACCTAAACCCTTGAACCCGAGAATTACGACCCCATATAGCTGGGCAGAGGCGTGAGTTGAGCTCACGGATGTAATTAGAAGGAGAGAATTTATGGCTGACGAACAGAACCCGGACATGCAGGCTCAGGATCAGGCTGCCGACACGGCGACTTCTCAAGATGATCTGGCAACGCGTGTGCAAGTCCTTGAAGAGCAGCTGAAAGCGGCGCAGGACCAGTCTCTGCGTGTGGCTGCGGATCTGCAGAACGTCCGCCGCCGTGCCGAGCAAGACGTCGAGAAGGCGCACAAATTTGCGCTTGAGAAGTTTGCCAGCGATCTGCTGCCGATCGTTGACAGCCTTGAGCGTGGTCTGGACTTGTCCAGCTCGGATGACGAGAGCATACGGCCGATGCGTGAAGGCATCGAACTGACGCTGAAAATGTTCTACGACACGCTCAAACGCTACAACCTTGAAGCCATTGACCCTCATGGCCAGCCGTTCAACGCCGAGCACCATCAGGCGATGGCGATGCAGGAAAGCGCTGACGTGGAGCCGAATAGCGTACTCAAGGTGTTCCAGAAGGGATATCAGCTCAATGGCCGCTTGCTGCGCCCGGCCATGGTCGTGGTCAGCAAGGCGCCATCGCCTGTTTCGCCGTCTATTGACGAGCAGGCTTGAAATTAGCTGAGCGGCCCCCATTTACAGGCCAAGCGTTTAAGAATTACCGCAATTTGTAAATGCAGTTGCGGCAACCAAATTTAAGTTTCGGGAGAGTCAAAAATGGGCAAGATTATCGGTATCGACCTGGGGACCACCAACTCCTGCGTCTCGGTTCTGGAAAACGGTAAAGCCAAGGTGATCGAGAACGCCGAAGGCGCTCGTACCACCCCGTCGATCATCGCGTATGCCAACGATGGCGAGATCCTTGTAGGTCAATCGGCCAAGCGTCAGGCAGTGACCAACCCGCACAACACCCTGTACGCGGTTAAGCGTCTGATCGGCCGTAAGTTCGACGAAGAAGTCGTGCAGAAAGACATCAAGATGGTGCCTTACAAAATCGCCAAGGCTGACAACGGCGATGCATGGGTTGAAGTCAACGACAAGAAAATGTCCCCTCCTCAGATTTCGGCTGAAATCCTGAAGAAGATGAAGAAAACCGCCGAAGACTATCTCGGCGAGGCTGTTACAGAGGCGGTCATCACCGTTCCGGCTTACTTCAACGACAGCCAGCGTCAAGCCACCAAAGACGCCGGTCGTATTGCCGGTCTGGACGTGAAGCGCATCATCAACGAACCAACCGCAGCTGCGCTGGCTTACGGTATGGACAAAGCGAAGGGCGATCACACCGTCATCGTTTATGACCTGGGTGGCGGTACTTTCGACGTTTCGGTCATCGAAATCGCTGAAGTCGATGGCGAGCACCAGTTCGAAGTGTTGGCCACCAACGGCGACACCTTCCTGGGTGGTGAAGACTTCGACATCCGCCTGATCGATTACCTGGTTGACGAATTCAAGAAAGAATCCGGCATGAACCTGAAAGGTGATCCGCTGGCGATGCAGCGTCTGAAAGAAGCTGCCGAGAAAGCGAAGATTGAGCTGTCTTCGAGCAATTCGACCGACGTGAACCTGCCTTACATCACTGCAGATGCCACCGGTCCTAAGCACTTGAACGTGAAGATCTCGCGCGCCAAGCTGGAATCGCTGGTTGAAGACTTGGTTCAGCGCACCATTGAGCCTTGCCGCATTGCGCTGAAAGACTCCGGTATCGACATCGGCGCGATCAACGACGTGATCCTGGTCGGCGGTCAGACCCGCATGCCGCTGGTTCAGCAGAAGGTCACCGAGTTCTTCGGTAAAGAAGCGCGTAAAGACGTCAATCCTGACGAAGCCGTTGCCATGGGTGCAGCTATCCAGGGTGCAGTACTGGCGGGCGACGTGAAAGACGTTTTGCTGCTGGACGTCAGCCCGCTGACGCTGGGTATCGAAACAATGGGTGGCGTGATGACCGCGCTGATCGAGAAAAACACCACGATTCCTACCAAGAAATCGCAGGTGTTCTCGACTGCCGACGACAACCAGGGCGCAGTGACCATTCACGTGCTGCAGGGCGAGCGTAAGCAAGCGGCTCAGAACAAGTCCCTGGGCAAGTTCGACCTGGCCGAGATTCCACCAGCACCACGCGGCGTGCCTCAGATCGAAGTGACCTTCGACATCGACGCCAACGGCATTCTGCATGTCGGCGCGAAAGACAAGGCGACGGGCAAGACTCAGTCGATCGTGATCAAGGCCAACTCTGGTCTGTCGGACGAAGAAATCCAGCAGATGATTCGCGATGCTGAAGCGAACTCGGACGAAGACCGCAAGTTTGAAGAGCTGGCCTCTGCCCGCAACCAGGGCGATGCGCTGGTTCACTCGACTCGCAAAATGATCTCCGACGCTGGCGACAAAGTCACCGCGGAAGAGAAGACCGCTATCGAAGCTGCACTGGTTGCTCTTGAAGCCGCTGTTAAAGGCGACGACAAGGCTGCCATCGACGCCAAGATCGAAGAGCTGTCGAAGGTCTCCGCGCCGGTTGCTCAGAAGATGTACGCCGAGCAGGCCGAAAAACCTGAAGGCGGTGCTCAGGCCGCTCAGGAAGAAAGCAAGCCTGCTGACGACGTCGTTGACGCCGAGTTCGAAGAAGTAAAAGACCACAAGTAAGCGCAGGCTCACTTGATCGCCGGTTGACCGCTTTCTGGTGGTCGCTGGTAGGATGTCGCCGCGCGGGAGCTTGCTCCCGCGTTGGCGTGTCTGGAACACCCAAAATTTTCAAGCGCGCGATCCCGTATCGCGGGCTTTGTGGCAAAGCCGGATGCTCCTGCACTCCGGCTTGTTCAGCCGCTTTCCTCGGTCGATCAAAGGCCGTTGAACCAAGACCAGGATCGTTGAATTGACGTGAGTTGGGTCCGGGCCTGAAAGGGGCTCAACGAGTTCGGCAGACTCAGGAGGGTCATGCCGGACGTCCTCAAGAGTGCGGAAAATTTATGTCAAAGCGTGATTATTACGAAGTACTGGGCGTGGAGCGTGGCTCCAGCGAAGCGGACCTGAAAAAGGCGTATCGCCGTCTCGCCATGAAATATCACCCTGACCGCAACCCGGGTGACAAGGCTTCGGAAGACGCCTTCAAAGAAGCCAACGAAGCGTACGAAGTGCTTTCCGATGCCAGCAAGCGCGCGGCCTACGACCAATACGGCCATGCCGGTGTCGATCAGGGCATGGGCGGCGGCGGTTTCGGCGGCGGTGGCGCCAACTTCTCCGACATCTTCGGTGATGTTTTCAGCGACTTCTTCGGCGGCGGTCGCGCCGGCGGCGGTGGTCGCGGTGGTGCCCAGCGTGGCAGCGACCTTCGCTATACCCTCGAATTGAATCTTGAAGAAGCAGTGCGCGGCACGACTGTCAGCATCCGTGTACCGACACTGGTCAACTGCAAGCCGTGCGATGGCAGCGGCGCTAAAAAGGGCTCGTCCCCGGTGACCTGCCCGACATGCGGCGGCATCGGCCAGGTGCGCATGCAGCAGGGTTTCTTCTCTGTTCAGCAGACCTGCCCGCGTTGCCACGGCAACGGCAAGATCATTTCCGACCCTTGTGACTCCTGCCATGGCGAAGGCCGTGTCGAAGAGTCCAAGACGCTGTCGGTCAAGGTGCCGCCAGGTGTCGATACCGGCGACCGTATTCGTCTGTCAGGCGAAGGCGAGGCAGGGACGCAAGGTGGTCCAACTGGCGACCTGTACGTTGTCATCAATGTACGCGAACACGCGATTTTCCAGCGCGACGGCAAGCATCTGTATTGCGAAGTGCCGATCAGCTTCACCGACGCTGCACTGGGCGGCGAGCTGGAAGTGCCGACGCTGGACGGTCGCGTCAAGTTGAAGATCCCGGAAGGCACGCAAACCGGTAAGCAGTTCCGTCTGCGCGGCAAGGGCGTTGCTCCTGTTCGTGGCGGCGGCGCCGGCGACCTGATGTGCCGTGTGGCCGTCGAGACCCCGGTGAACCTGGGTCGTCGCCAGCGCGAGCTGCTCGAAGAGTTCCGTGCCACCCTTGAAGGCGACAGTTCTCATTCGCCCAAGGCCAGCGGCTGGTTCGAAGGCGTGAAGCGCTTCTTCGGCGATCTCTAAGGGGCAGGGCATGCGACGCATTGCTGTGATGGGCGCCGCCGGGCGCATGGGCAAGAACCTGATCGAGGCGGTGCAGGACCGTGCGCCGCTCACCGGACTGACGGCGGCAATCGTTCGTCCCGGCAGCACGATGATTGGTGCCGACGCCGGCGAACTCGCATCGCTGGGGCGCATCGGTGTTCAGTTGACCGGTAATCTGGAGCAGGTTGCCGACGAGTTCGACGTCTTGATCGACTTCACATTGCCGGACGTCATGCTGAAAAACCTGGCGTTCTGCCGTAAGGCGGGCAAGGCGATGGTCATTGGTACTACCGGCTTGAGCGTCGAACAAAAGCATCTGCTGGTGGAAGCGAGTCGGGAAATTCCCGTGGTTTTCGCGTCCAACTTCAGTGTGGGTGTGAACCTGTCGTTCAAGCTGCTGGATCTGGCGGCGCGAGTGATGGGTGAAGATTCGGACATCGAGATCATCGAAGCTCATCACCGCAACAAGGTCGACGCGCCGTCGGGTACGGCGGTCAGCATGGGTGAGGTGGTTGCCAATGCCCTTGGGCGTGACTTGAGCAAGGTTGCCGTCTACGGTCGTGAGGGGTACACCGGTGTTCGTGAGCGCGAGACGATCGGCTTCGCCACGGTCCGCGGCGGTGACGTCGTAGGTGATCACACTGTGCTGTTCGCCGCCGAGGGTGAGCGTCTGGAGATTACGCACAAGGCGTCCAGTCGCATGACCTTCGCCAAGGGCGCAGTGCGTGCCGCGCTGTGGCTAGATGGCAAGGCGCCGGGTCTTTACGACATGCAGGATGTACTTGATCTGCGCTGAGTCTTTCGGCGTCCGAGATGTGACAAGCGACAATGCGGGCAGGAGAAGGGCTTTACCTGTATCCTGCCCGCAGTTATTAGCCGTTACGCACCCGCTACGCGACGTCCGTCGCACTCCCCAGCCCTCAGGGCAATTTTAGCGGTGGATTAAAAAGACCTCTTTCTGTAAGCTACAGCTTTAGTGTGTCCACTAAAAGCGCGCAGATAATTCTACGAAAAAAGCGGGGTGACGTGTCTATACGTCATTCCGCTTTTTTACAACCTGCGATCGCCCTTTCAGGCTTTATTACGGGAGGTCTTCTTGACTAAGCCAGCCATACTCGCCCTTGCTGATGGCAGCATTTTTCGCGGCGAAGCCATTGGTGCCGACGGTCAAACCGTTGGTGAAGTGGTGTTTAACACCGCAATGACCGGCTATCAGGAAATTCTTACCGATCCTTCCTATGCCCAGCAAATCGTCACCCTGACTTACCCGCACATCGGCAACACCGGCACAACGCCGGAAGATGCCGAGTCTGACCGCGTCTGGTCGGCGGGCCTGGTGATTCGCGACCTGCCGCTGGTTGCCAGCAACTGGCGCAACAAGATGCCACTGGCCGAGTATCTGAAGGCCAATAAAACCGTTGCGATCGCGGGCATCGATACCCGCCGCCTGACGCGCATTCTTCGCGAGAAGGGCGCTCAGAACGGCTGCATCATGGCCGGCGACAACATCTCCGAAGAAGCCGCTATTGCAGCAGCGCGAGCATTCCCTGGCTTGAAGGGCATGGACCTCGCCAAGGAAGTCAGCACCAAAGAGACCTACGAATGGCGCTCCACGGTCTGGAACCTGCAGTCCGACAGCAGTCCCGAAGTTGCCGCAGCGGACTTGAAGTACCACGTGGTTGCCTGGGACTACGGCGTCAAACTGAACATCCTGCGCATGCTGGTCGAGCGTGGTTGCCGTGTGACGGTCGTACCTGCGCAAACCCCTGCCAGTGAAGTGCTGGCGCTCAAGCCTGACGGCATCTTCCTCTCCAACGGCCCTGGCGATCCGGAACCCTGCGACTACGCCATTCAAGCGATCAAGGATGTGCTCGAGACCGACATTCCGGTGTTCGGTATCTGCCTGGGCCACCAGCTGTTGGCGCTCGCTTCCGGCGCTCGGACCATCAAGATGGATCTGGGCCACCATGGCGCCAACCACCCGGTTCAGGACCTGGACACCGGCGTGGTCATGATCACCAGCCAGAACCACGGTTTTGCGGTGGACGAAGCGACCTTGCCAAGCAACGTTCGCGCGATTCACAAGTCGCTGTTCGATGGCAGCCTGCAGGGCATTGAGCGCACCGACAAAGACGCGTTCAGCTTCCAGGGTCACCCTGAAGCGAGCCCGGGCCCGACTGACGTCGCGCCGCTGTTCGATCGCTTCATCACAGCCATGGACAAGCGCCGCTAAGGCTGCCTTGCGACTGTAGCGAGCAGGTGACCGCGGCGGGCCGGATCAGATCCGACAGCCCGCCCGGCACCTGAGATGTTCAAGACGGCTTGCCGACTGACACAGGATTCGAGTGACAACCCATGCCAAAACGTACAGACATTAAAAGCATCCTGATTCTTGGTGCTGGCCCGATCGTGATCGGCCAGGCCTGCGAATTCGACTACTCCGGCGCCCAGGCCTGCAAGGCCCTGCGCGAAGAGGGTTACCGCGTCATTCTGGTCAACTCGAACCCGGCTACCATCATGACCGACCCGGCCATGGCGGACGCGACCTACATCGAGCCGATCAAATGGGCGACCGTCGCCAAGATCATCGAAAAAGAACGCCCCGATGCGCTGCTGCCAACCATGGGCGGCCAGACCGCACTGAACTGCGCGCTGGACCTGGAGCGCGAAGGCGTTCTGGAGAAGTTCGGCGTTGAAATGATCGGCGCCAATGCCGACACCATCGACAAGGCTGAAGACCGCTCGCGTTTCGACAAGGCCATGAAATCCATCGGCCTGGCGTGCCCGCGTTCCGGTATCGCCCACAGCATGGAAGAGGCCAATGCGGTCCTCGAAAAGCTGGGCTTCCCGTGCATCATTCGTCCATCCTTCACCATGGGCGGCACCGGTGGTGGCATCGCGTACAACCGTGAAGAGTTCGAAGAAATCTGCGCCCGCGGTCTCGACCTGTCGCCGACCAAAGAGTTGCTGATCGACGAGTCGCTGATCGGTTGGAAAGAATACGAAATGGAAGTTGTCCGCGACAAAAAGGACAACTGCATCATCGTCTGCTCCATCGAAAACTTCGACCCGATGGGTGTCCACACCGGCGACTCCATCACGGTCGCGCCAGCGCAGACCCTGACCGACAAGGAATACCAGATTCTGCGTAATGCCTCGCTGGCGGTCCTGCGCGAGATCGGCGTCGAAACAGGCGGCTCGAACGTTCAGTTCGGTATCTGCCCGGACACCGGCCGCATGGTCGTGATCGAGATGAACCCACGTGTCTCTCGCTCCTCTGCGCTAGCCTCCAAGGCTACCGGCTTCCCGATCGCGCGAGTGGCAGCCAAGCTGGCTGTCGGCTACACGCTGGACGAGTTGCAGAACGAAATCACCGGCGGCAAGACCCCGGCGTCGTTCGAGCCATCGATCGACTACGTTGTCACCAAGCTGCCACGGTTTGCGTTCGAGAAGTTTGCCAAGGCCGATGCGCGTCTGACCACTCAAATGAAATCGGTCGGCGAAGTCATGGCCATCGGCCGCACTTTCCAGGAATCCCTGCAGAAAGCCCTGCGCGGCCTTGAAGTGGGCGTCAGCGGTCTCGATCCGAAGCTGGACCTGAGCAATCCGGAAAGCATGAGCATTCTCAAGCGCGAACTGACGGTTCCGGGTGCCGAGCGCATCTGGTACGTCGCCGACGCTTTCCGTGCCGGCATGACAGTTGAACAAATTTTCGGCATGAACATGATCGACCCTTGGTTCCTGGTGCAGATCGAAGATCTGATCAAGGACGAAGAGAAGGTCAAGACCCTCGGTCTTTCGGCAATTGATCGCGACCTGATGTATCGCCTCAAGCGCAAGGGCTTCTCCGATGCACGCCTGGCCAAGCTGGTCGGTGTGACCGAGAAAAACCTGCGCACGCACCGTCACAAGCTGGACGTGCTGCCGGTCTACAAGCGCGTCGACACCTGCGCTGCCGAGTTCGCGACCGACACCGCGTACATGTACTCCACGTACGAGGAAGAGTGCGAAGCCAATCCGACGAATCGCGACAAGATCATGATTCTGGGTGGCGGCCCGAACCGCATTGGCCAGGGCATCGAGTTCGACTACTGCTGCGTCCACGCTGCACTGGCGCTGCGTGAAGACGGGTACGAGACCATCATGGTCAACTGCAACCCGGAAACCGTATCGACCGACTACGACACCTCCGACCGTCTGTACTTCGAGCCGGTGACCTTGGAAGACGTGCTGGAAATCGTCCGCGTCGAGAAGCCGAAAGGCGTGATCGTTCAGTACGGCGGCCAGACGCCTCTGAAACTGGCGCGCGCACTGGAAGCGGCAGGCGTGCCGATCATCGGCACCAGCCCGGACGCCATTGACCGTGCAGAAGACCGCGAGCGCTTCCAGCAAATGGTCGAGCGACTGAACCTGCGTCAGCCGCCAAACGCTACCGTGCGCAGCGAAGACGAAGCCATTCGGGCCGCGGCGAAGATCGGCTACCCGCTGGTGGTTCGTCCGTCCTACGTACTGGGCGGCCGTGCGATGGAGATCGTCTACGAAGAAGACGAACTCAAGCGCTACCTGCGTGAAGCGGTTCAAGTGTCCAACGACAGCCCGGTGCTGCTGGACCACTTCCTCAACTGCGCCATCGAGATGGACGTTGATGCGGTTTGCGACGGTACCGACGTGGTAATCGGCGCGATCATGCAGCACATCGAACAGGCCGGCGTTCACTCGGGTGACTCGGCATGCTCGCTGCCACCGTATTCGCTGCCTGCCCACATCCAGGACGAAATGCGTGAGCAGGTCAAGAAAATGGCCCTCGAGCTCGGCGTTGTCGGTTTGATGAACGTGCAGTTGGCATTGCAGGGTGAAGACATCTACGTCATCGAAGTGAACCCGCGCGCCTCGCGTACGGTACCGTTCGTTTCGAAGTGCATCGGTGTCTCGCTGGCGATGATTGCGGCTCGCGTCATGGCCGGCAAAACCCTGAAAGAACTCGGCTTCACCAAAGAGATCATCCCGAACTTCTTCAGCGTGAAAGAAGCGGTGTTCCCATTTGCCAAATTCCCGGGTGTAGACCCGATCCTCGGCCCAGAGATGAAGTCGACGGGCGAAGTCATGGGGGTTGGCGACACCTTCGGCGAAGCTTTCGCGAAAGCCCAGATGGGCGCCAGCGAAGTGCTGCCAACTGGCGGCACGGCGTTCATCAGCGTGCGTGATGACGACAAGCCCCTGGTGGCAGGTGTTGCACGCAGCTTGATCGAGCTGGGCTTCGACATCGTTGCAACCGCCGGCACTGCACGTCTGATCGAAGAGGCTGGTCTGAAAGTTCGCCGCGTCAACAAGGTGACCGAGGGCCGTCCACACGTGGTCGACATGATCAAGAATGACGAAGTCACGCTGATCATCAACACCACTGAAGGTCGTCAGTCGATCGCCGACTCCTACTCTATTCGCCGCAATGCCCTGCAGCACAAGATTTACTGCACCACGACCATTGCCGCGGGCGAGGCCATCTGTGAAGCGCTGAAGTTCGGCCCTGAAAAAACCGTGCGCCGCTTGCAGGATCTACACGCAGGACTCAAAGCATGATCAAGTACCCAATGACCGTTCAGGGCGCTCGCGCCCTGGAAGAAGAACACGCACACCTGACCAAGGTCGTTCGTCCCAAACTCAGCCAGGACATCGGGACTGCGCGTGAGCTGGGCGATCTCAAGGAAAACGCGGAATACCATGCCGCCCGCGAACAGCAGGGCATGGTCGAAGCGCGCATTCGCGACATCGAAGGCCGAATCCAGAATCAGGTGATCATCGACGTCACTACGATCCCTCACACCGGCAAAGTGATCTTCGGCACCACTGTCGAAATCGCGAACGTTGAGACGGACGAGCGCGTCACCTACCACATCGTGGGTGAGGACGAAGCTGACTTCAAATTGGGCAAGATCTCGGTGGGTTCGCCGCTTGCTCGCGCGTTGATTGGCAAGGAAGAAGGCGATGTCGTCGCTGTGAAAACACCGAGCGGTGTGATTGAGTACGAAATCGTGGAAGTGCGTCACGTTTGATGATCGACACCCGCTTTGCGCGGGTGGTGATTCAGCCAGCGGGTTCGAAGGTCATTGACTGACCTTTCGAACCGGCGGTCGCATGTCCGGTCTGACCGAGTCTGCGCTCATCTTTCCAGGTGAGCGCCGAGTCGGAAGGTCAGCGCTTATTCGCCCTGACCCGACAGGATCAGTTGAAGCGGTGGACGTTGGAAAGCTGCTTGTTTACCTTCGGGTTCTTGCGGTAAATCAGCGCCATTTTGCCGATCACCTGCACCAGATCGGCCTTACCGACTTTGCACAGTTCAGCGATGGCTGCCAGGCGGCTCTCGCGGTCGAGGATGTTGAGTTTGATCTTGATCAACTCGTGATCGCCCAACGCGCGCTCCAGTTCGGCCAACACACCTTCAGTCAGACCATTGTCCGCCACCATCAACACCGGTTTCAGATGGTGACCAATGGATTTGTATTGTTTCTTCTGCTCTTGAGTGAGCGGCATAATCTGACCTCTGCGTCTGATCTTGTAAAAAGCGGCGGCCAGTTTACCCGAGCGAGTCCGGGACCGCCCGGTTAATCGCGACTCGTCCTAATTTTTTGAGGTGCTCCGTGGCACGTTCCAAAACCAGCCATAACTGGCTTAAAGAACACTTCGACGACAAGTACGTCAAAATGGCGCAGCGGGACGGTTACCGTTCCCGCGCCAGTTACAAGCTTCTCGAGATTCAGGAGAAGGACAAGATCATCCGTCCTGGCATGACGGTGATCGACCTGGGTGCAGCGCCAGGTGGCTGGTCGCAGGTGACCAGTCGTCTGATTGGTGGTCAGGGCCGTTTGATTGCATCGGACATCCTGGAAATGGACAGCATCCCCGACGTGACCTTCATCCAGGGTGATTTCACCCAGGACGAAGTGCTCGCTCAGATCCTCGAAGCTGTTGGTAATACGCAGGTCGACCTTGTGATTTCCGATATGGCCCCCAATATGAGTGGATTGAGCGCCGTGGACATGCCGCGCGCAATGTTCCTTTGTGAGCTGGCGCTGGATCTGGCCGGCCGCGTGCTGCGTCCTGGTGGCGATTTCCTGATCAAGGTCTTCCAGGGTGAGGGCTTCGATGTGTACCACAAGGACATCCGCAAGCTGTTCGACAAGGTGCAGATGCGCAAACCGTTGTCGTCACGAGACCGTTCCAGGGAGCAGTATTTGTTGGGTCGCGGGTTTCGCGGCATAGAAGGATCGGCGAGCGATGAGCGCCTTTGATCAAGCGATAGCTTTTTTCAAATAGCTTAATCAAGGGAGCGTAACCAACATCGCGTAGTCAAAGTTTCACAAAGGGTTACAGACGCCGCCTGCCACGCCTGTAGGATCTGTAGTACGTTAGGCCGGTAAATATCATGCGAGGCACGCTCCAGCGTGGAGCTTGCTTCAGAGGGTAGCTAATTGAACGATATGGCAAAGAATTTGATCCTGTGGTTGATCATCGCGGCGGTTCTCGTGACCGTGATGAACAACTTCTCCAGTCCTAACGAGCCGCAGACCCTCAACTATTCCGAATTCATCCAGCAGGTGAAGGACGGCAAGGTCGAAAAAGTTGCCGTTGACGGATACGTCATTACCGGCAAACGCAGCGATGGCGACTCTTTCAAGACCATCCGACCGGCTATCCAGGATAACGGCCTTATTGGCGATCTCGTCGATAACAACGTCGTGATCGAAGGCAAGCAACCTGAGCAGCAAAGCATCTGGACTCAGCTTCTGGTCGCCAGCTTCCCCATCCTCGTGATCATTGCCGTCTTCATGTTCTTCATGCGCCAGATGCAAGGTGGCGCAGGCGGCAAGGGCGGCCCGATGAGCTTTGGCAAAAGCAAAGCGCGTCTGCTGTCCGAAGATCAGGTGAAAACAACACTGGCTGACGTTGCCGGTTGCGACGAAGCCAAAGAGGAAGTCGGCGAGCTCGTCGAGTTCCTCCGCGATCCGGGCAAGTTCCAGCGGTTGGGTGGTCGTATTCCTCGCGGCGTGCTGATGGTAGGCCCTCCGGGTACCGGTAAAACCTTGTTGGCGAAGGCCATCGCGGGTGAGGCCAAGGTGCCGTTCTTCACGATTTCCGGTTCCGACTTCGTTGAAATGTTCGTCGGTGTTGGTGCAAGCCGTGTCCGTGACATGTTTGAGCAAGCCAAGAAGCATGCGCCTTGCATCATCTTCATCGACGAGATCGATGCTGTAGGTCGCCACCGTGGCGCCGGCATGGGCGGCGGTCACGATGAGCGTGAGCAGACGCTCAACCAGTTGCTGGTTGAGATGGACGGCTTTGAAATGAACGACGGCATCATCGTCATTGCCGCCACTAACCGTCCAGACGTCCTCGACCCTGCGCTTCTGCGTCCGGGCCGTTTCGACCGTCAGGTGGTCGTGGGCTTGCCCGACATCCGCGGTCGTGAACAGATTCTCAAAGTACACATGCGCAAAGTGCCAATGGGTGACGACGTTCAGCCAGGCGTGATTGCGCGTGGTACTCCGGGTTTCTCTGGTGCTGATCTTGCAAACCTGGTCAACGAGGCGTCGCTGTTCGCGGCTCGCACCGGTAAGCGCATCGTCGAGATGAAAGAATTCGAATTGGCGAAAGACAAAATCATGATGGGCGCCGAGCGCAAATCGATGGTCATGTCCGACAAAGAGAAGCGCAACACCGCTTATCACGAAGCCGGTCATGCGATTGTTGGTCGCGTCGTACCTGAGCATGATCCGGTCTACAAAGTGTCAATCATCCCGCGCGGTCGTGCGTTGGGCGTCACCATGTTCCTCCCCGAGGAAGATCGCTACAGCCTTTCCAAGCGTGCATTGATCAGTCAGATCTGCTCGCTGTACGGCGGTCGAATTGCGGAAGAAATGACGTTGGGCTTCGATGGCGTGACCACCGGCGCCTCTAACGACATCATGCGGGCCAGCCAGATCGCTCGAAACATGGTCACCAAGTGGGGCCTGTCCGAGAAGCTGGGTCCGTTGATGTATTCGGACGAAGACGAAGGCGGGTACCTCGGTCGGGGCGGTGGCGGTCAAAGCTCCAGCCTGTCGGGTGACACGGCACGTCTCATCGACTCTGAAGTGCGCAGCATCATCGATCAGTGCTACGGCACGGCCAGACAGATCCTCACGGATAATCGTGACAAGCTGGAAGCGATGGCCGACGCGCTGATGAAGTACGAAACCATCGACGCCGAGCAAATCGATGACATCATGGCAGGCCGCACACCCCGCGAGCCCCGCGATTGGGAAGGCGGTTCCGGAGATTCCGGCACCCCGATCGCACCTGTAGGTCCGCGTCCGGAATCGCCAATTGGCGGCCCAGCTGCTGAACACTAAGGTCTGACATGACTTCTGCGCTTCACCCGACCCGGTTGCCTTGCGGCAACCGGGTTCTTGATTTATCCCGCACGCACGTGATGGGGATCCTCAATATCACCCCCGATTCGTTCTCGGACGGCGGCCGTTTCGCGCAGCGCGACCTGGCGCTGCGTCATGCCGAAGCGATGATGCTGGCGGGTGCGACCTTGATCGATGTAGGGGGCGAGTCAACGCGTCCCGGTGCGCGATCTGTTTCTCCTGTCGAAGAGCTGGAGCGTGTGGCGCCTGTCGTCGAGGCGATCAGCGCCGAGCTGGACGTGATCATTTCGGTAGATACCTCCACGCCGGCCGTCATTCGTGAGACTGCGCGCCTGGGGGCAGGGCTCATTAACGATGTTCGCTCGCTGCGTCGGGACGGTGCACTGGACGCCGCTGTGGCGACGGGTTTGCCAGTCTGCCTGATGCATATGCGCGGCGAGCCAACGGACATGCAGAATGATCCCCACTACACTGACCTGATCGGCGAGGTCAGTGCCTTCTTGCGCGAGCGTCTTGAGCAATGCGTCGCGGCGGGAATTCCGGCCGAGATGATCATCCTCGATCCAGGATTCGGCTTTGCCAAGACCCTCGAGCACAATCTAAGTCTGTTCAAGCACATGGAAGCACTTCATGCGCTGGGCCGTCCGCTGTTGGTCGGTGTCTCTCGCAAGAGCATGATTGGCAAGGTGCTCGACAAGCCTGTTGATCAGCGTCTGCATGGCGCCCTCGCGCTTGCCGCCATGGCCATGGTCAAAGGCGCAAAAATTCTACGTGTGCACGACGTCTCGGAGACGGTTGACGTAGTGCGTATGATTGCTGCTGTTGAATCAGCAAAATAAGAAATCTGGAGCACCCATGACCACTAAAAAATACTTCGGTACCGACGGTATCCGCGGACGTGTAGGCCAATTCCCTATCACCCCTGATTTCATGCTGAAGTTGGGATGGGCAGCAGGGATGGCGTTCCGGAAAATGGGCGCGTGCCGAATCCTGGTTGGCAAGGACACTCGCATTTCGGGCTACATGTTCGAGTCGGCGCTTGAAGCCGGGTTATCCGCTGCGGGTGCGGATGTGATGCTGCTCGGCCCGATGCCGACACCTGCGATTGCCTACCTCACGCGTACGTTTCATGCCGAGGCAGGCATCGTGATCAGCGCGTCGCACAATCCGCACTACGATAACGGCATCAAGTTTTTCTCCGGGCAGGGCACCAAGCTGCCTGATGAAATCGAACTGATGATCGAGGAACTGCTTGATTCACCGATGACCGTCGAGGAGTCCGAAAAGCTTGGCAAGGTGTCGCGAATCAATGACGCCGCGGGCCGTTACATCGAATTCTGTAAGAGCAGTGTTCCGACCAGTACTGATTTTGACGGGTTGAAGCTCGTTGTCGATTGCGCCCATGGCGCCACGTACAAAGTGGCGCCAAACGTGTTCCGTGAGCTTGGCGCCGAGGTGACCGTGCTGTCGGCGGCCCCCAACGGGCTCAACATCAATGACAACTGCGGCTCCACCCACATGGGAGCGCTGCAGGCCGCCGTTGTCGAGCATGGCGCTGACCTGGGCATCGGTTTCGATGGCGACGGTGACCGTGTGCTGATGGTCGACCACACTGGCGCGATCGTCGATGGTGATGAACTGCTTTACATCATTGCGCGAGACCTTCAAGAGCGCGGCCAGTTGCAGGGAGGTGTCGTCGGCACCCTGATGAGCAACCTCGGGCTGGAGCTGGCACTTGCCGATCTAGACATCCCGTTCGTGCGCGCCAACGTCGGTGACCGTTATGTCATCGCCGAGCTGCTGGAGCGCGACTGGCAAGTGGGCGGCGAGAACTCGGGCCATGTCGTGTGCTTCCGTCACACCACAACCGGGGATGCGATCATCGCCGCCCTGCAGGTGCTGCTGTCGATGAAGCGTACCGGCATGAGCCTCGCGCAATCGCGTTCAGGTTTGAAGAAATGCCCTCAGGTATTGGTCAATGTGCGCTTCGAGGGTGGAGGCGTTGATCCGGTCAAACACCCCGCCGTTATTGAAGCGTGTGATCGCGTGACCGCCGCCATGGGCGGGCGTGGACGTGTGCTTCTGCGCAAGTCCGGTACCGAGCCGCTTGTGCGGGTAATGGTCGAGGGCGAGGACGAAATCCTGGTTCGCGGGTATGCCGATGAACTGGCAAAACTGGTTGCTGAAGTTTGCGCCTGATTTCGGCTTGCCAGTGTTGAAACTGTTGGGTAACATCTGCGCCCACTTTGACCGACGAGGTACAGCATGCGTCGCCCTATGGTAGCTGGTAACTGGAAGATGCACGGTACCCGCGCCAGCGTCGCTGAGCTGATCGAGGGTCTTGCAAATCTCGCCCTTCCGGGTGGCGTTGATGTGGCGGTCTTCCCGCCTAGCCTGCACGTGAGTCTTGTGGTTGATTGCCTGGAAGGGCAGTCGATCTCTGTCGGTGCGCAGAATTGCGCTCATCAGGCAGGCCAGGGCGCATTGACTGGAGAGGTGTCGTCGACTCAGTTGGCGGATGCAGGTTGCAAGTTTGTCCTTGTCGGGCACTCTGAGCGTCGCCAGATAATGGGTGAGAGCAATGAGGTGCTTAATCGCAAGTTCGAGGCCGTCCAGGCGGCAGGTCTGACGCCGATACTGTGTATCGGTGAGACACTCGAGGAACGAGAAGCCGGCAAGACCCTTGAGGTTGTCGGGCAGCAGCTTGGCAGCATCATCGAAGAACTTGGCGTCGGCGCTTTCGTTAATGCGGTAATTGCCTATGAGCCAGTCTGGGCCATTGGCACCGGATTGACTGCCTCGCCGGAACAGGCGCAGGAAGTGCACGCAGCGATTCGTGCGCAGTTGATGGAAGAGGATTCTGAAGTCGCACAAGGTGTGCGTCTTCTATATGGCGGCAGCGTGAAGGCGGCCAATGCGGTCGAACTGTTCGGCATGCCGGATATCGATGGAGGCCTCATTGGTGGCGCCTCCCTGAATGCAGATGAGTTCGGTGCGATCATTCGCGCCGCGGGAAACTGAAAAAATGCTGGAAACAGTCGTAGTCGTTCTTCATCTGCTGGGTGCTCTGGGCGTTGTTGCTCTGGTTTTGCTGCAGCAGGGTAAAGGTGCCGACGCTGGCGCATCATTTGGAGCAGGTGCATCAAATACTGTGTTCGGTGGGCAAGGTTCCTCTACCTTTCTCAGTAAACTTACTGCTATACTTGCCGCCTGTTTCTTCATGACTAGCTTAGGGTTAGGTTACTTTGCTAAAGAGAAAGCTCACCAGCTGACTCAAGTAGGTTTGCCAAATCCAGCGGTACTGGAAGTGAAGCAAAAGCCGGCAGCAGATGATGTTCCGGTTCTGGAAGGGCAACAGAAACCAGCTGCAGTACCTGCTGATGTTCCTGCCACTCCAGAGCAGAAGTAACACCGGATTCGCAGCTGTTTTTGGGGCTGCAGAAGAGTTGTAATGCCGAGGTGGTGGAATTGGTAGACACGCAACCTTGAGGTGGTTGTGCCCATAGGGTGTAGGGGTTCGAGTCCCCTTCTCGGTACCAATTAACAAGAAAGCCCGCAGTAGCGGGCTTTCTTGTAGGTGGATGTGTCGGATTGACCCAAATTTGGATCGGTCGTATACTTCCGCCCCAGCTTTGTCGCGGGGTGGAGCAGTCTGGTAGCTCGTCGGGCTCATAACCCGAAGGTCGTTGGTTCAAATCCAGCCCCCGCAACCAGTTTTAGCGGAGCCCCTTTTCAGGGGCTTTTTGTTAGCTGGACACTTTATGACGCCGCTTTTCGCAGGCGTTTTCATGATTGGGCTTCTGCCCATTTTTTATTTGCAGCATGCACGAGGGGGTTCAGGTGTCGAGCAAGCTAGAAGAGTTGCAGGCCTTGTTGGCCCCGGTGGTCGTGGCCCTAGGCTATGAATGCTGGGGTATCGAGTATTCGTCTCAAGGGCGTCACTCGATGTTGCGCGTCTATATCGATAAAGAAGGCGGCGTGTTGGTGGACGATTGCGCGATCGTCAGCCGTCAGATCAGCGGTATTCTGGATGTAGAAGATCCGATCAGCTCCGAATACACGCTCGAAGTTTCCTCTCCAGGCATGGAACGCCCACTGTTTACCATTGAGCAGTTTGCGGAATTTGCCGGGGCACAAGTGAAGATAAAGCTGCGTTCGCCGTTTGAAGGTCGACGCAACTTTCAAGGCCTTCTCCGCGGGGTGGAGGAGCAGGACGTCGTGGTCCAGGTTGATGATCACGAGTTTCTGTTGCCGATCGATCTGATCGACAAAGCCAACATTATTCCCACGTTTGACTAAGACGTGCCAGATACAGCGGATCCCGCGGATCCAATGGCTTGCGAAAGGCGAGGCGTACGATGAGCAAAGAAGTACTGCTGGTTGTTGAATCGGTATCCAATGAAAAAGGCGTACCGGCCGATGTGATTTTTGAAGCGCTTGAAATAGCTCTGGCTACGGCCACCAAAAAGCGTTTTGAAGACGAAGTAGACCTGCGTGTCGAGATCAATCGTCAAACAGGTGCATATGAGACTTTCCGTCGCTGGACCGTCGTCGAAGAAGACGACCTCGATGACCCGGCCATCGAGACATGGCCTAGCAAAGTTGCCCTGACCCACCCGGGCGCCAACGTTGGCGACGTAGTGGAAGAAAAGATCGATTCCATCGAGTTCGGCCGCATCGCTGCGCAGACTGCCAAGCAAGTCATTGTGCAGAAAGTTCGCGAAGCCGAGCGAGCTCAAGTCGTGGACGCCTACCGTGAGCGTCTGGGCGAAATCATTTCCGGCACTGTTAAAAAAGTTACACGTGACAATGTCATCGTCGACCTTGGCAACAATGCCGAAGCTCTGCTGGCGCGTGAAGACATCATTTCGCGGGAGACTTTCCGCGTAGGTGTCCGCGTTCGTGCATTGCTCAAAGAGATCCGCACCGAAAACCGTGGCCCTCAGCTGATCCTGTCGCGTACCGCGCCGGAAATGCTGATCGAGCTGTTCCGGATTGAAGTTCCGGAAATCGCCGAAGGACTCATCGAGGTGATGGCTGCCTCTCGTGATCCTGGTTCGCGTGCAAAGATCGCAGTTCGCTCCAAGGACAAACGCATTGACCCGCAAGGCGCGTGCATCGGCATGCGTGGTTCGCGCGTGCAGGCTGTTTCCGGCGAGTTGGGCGGCGAGCGTGTGGATATCGTGCTTTGGGACGATAACCCGGCGCAGTTCGTCATCAACGCCATGTCGCCTGCCGAAGTGGCAGCGATCATCGTTGATGAAGATGCCCACGCCATGGACATCGCTGTAGGCGCAGATAACCTCGCCCAGGCGATTGGCCGCGGTGGCCAGAACGTGCGGTTGGCCAGTCAGTTGACTGGCTGGACCCTTAACGTGATGACCGAATCGGACATCCAGGCCAAGCAGCAAGCGGAAACCGGTGACATCCTGCGCAACTTTATCGACGAGCTGGAAGTCGATGAGGATCTCGCTCAGGTTCTGGTAGACGAAGGCTTCACCAGCCTGGAAGAGATTGCCTACGTACCGTTGGAAGAAATGCTCAACATCGACGGCTTTGACGAAGACACCGTCAACGAGCTTCGCGCTCGTGCCAAGGATCGTTTGTTGACTAAAGCCATCGCTACTGAGGAAAAGCTGGCAGACGCCCATCCGGCCGAAGACC
The DNA here is from genome assembly GCF_029960075.1 of Pseudomonas sp. PS02290. Taxonomy (NCBI): domain Bacteria; kingdom Pseudomonadati; phylum Pseudomonadota; class Gammaproteobacteria; order Pseudomonadales; family Pseudomonadaceae; genus Pseudomonas; species Pseudomonas sp. PS02290. The sequence goes on along the minus strand of NZ_JASCOY010000006.1, from coordinate 21,616 downwards.
TGCTCTCGCTTGAGGGTATGGACAAGGATTTGGCGATGGAACTGGCGGTGCGCGGCGTAATTACCCGCGAAGACCTGGCCGAGCAGTCTATTGACGATCTGCTCGACATCGACGGCATTGACGATGATCGTGCCGGCAAGTTGATCATGGCCGCCCGAGCCCATTGGTTCGAGTAAGTAGATGCGGCCTGAGGAGAGAAGTGCATGACGCAAGTCACGGTGAAAGAACTGGCCAAGACGGTCGACACACCGGTAGAGCGCCTGTTACAGCAGATGCGTGAGGCAGGTTTGCCGCACAACGCCGCCGAACAAGTTGTGACCGATATTGAAAAACAAGCCCTGTTGACCCACCTGAAAAGCGGTCACAAGGCCAAGGTGGAAGAGCCGCGCAAGATTACCTTGCAGCGCAAGACCACCAGTACCCTGCGCGTTGCTGGCAGCAAAAGCATCAGCGTTGAAGTACGCAAAAAGAAAGTCTTTGTTCAGCGCAGCCCGGAAGAAATCGAAGCCGAACGCAAGCGCGAGCTGGACGAACGTCGTGCGGTAGAAAATGCCGCTCGTCAAAAGGCTGAAGAAGAATCCCGTCAGCGTGCCGAAGAAGAAGCGCGCCGTCAGCCTTCGTCTGGTGTCCCCGCTGCCGAGGCTGTTGCAGCGCCGGCACCGGCTCCGCAAGCTGCCGAGCCAGCCCGGGAAACTCCGGCTGCGGCACCTGCGCCTGTCGCCGATCGCAAGAAAGACGAACAGCGTCGCCCCGACAAACCACGCAATGACGACAACAATCGTCGCAGCGGCGGTGGTGACGGCGATCGCAAGAACGCCCCGCATCGTGCATCGGTCAAGGAAAAGGCGCCAACGCCACGCGTTGCTCCTCGTACTACCGACGAAGAAAGCGATGGCTTCCGTCGCGGCGGTCGCGGCAAGGCCAAGCTGAAGAAGCGCAACGCGCACGGTTTCCAGAGCCCGACCGGCCCTGTCGTTCGTGAAGTGAAGATCGGCGAAACCATCAGCGTGGGCGATCTCGCTCAGCAGATGTCGGTCAAAGCTGCCGAGATCATCAAGTTCATGTTCAAGCTGGGTACTCCGGCCACCATCAACCAGGTTCTGGATCAGGAAACTGCCCAGCTGGTCGCTGAAGAACTGGGCCACAAAGTGACCCTGGTCAGCGACACCGCGCTGGAAGATTCCCTGGCCGAGTCCCTGAAGTTCGAAGGTGAGACGTTCTCCCGTGCGCCGGTTGTAACGGTCATGGGTCACGTTGACCACGGTAAGACCTCGCTGCTCGATTACATCCGTCGTGCCAAGGTTGCTGCAGGCGAAGCCGGCGGTATCACTCAGCACATCGGTGCGTACCACGTTGAAACCGAGCGTGGCATGGTGACGTTCCTCGATACCCCGGGTCACGCGGCGTTTACCGCAATGCGTGCTCGTGGCGCCAAGGCGACCGACATCGTGATTCTGGTTGTCGCTGCAGACGACGGTGTCATGCCGCAGACCATCGAAGCCGTGCAACACGCCAAGGCTGCCGGTGTTCCGCTGGTCGTTGCCGTTAACAAGATCGACAAGCCGGGCGCTGATCTGGACCGTATCCGCAGTGAACTGTCCGTTCACGGCGTAACGTCCGAAGAGTGGGGCGGCGAGACACCTTTCGTCTCGGTCTCCGCGAAGATGGGTACTGGCGTTGACGAGCTGCTTGAAGCCGTTCTGCTCCAGGCGGAAGTTCTGGAATTGATGGCAACGCCGTCGGCTCCGGGTCGCGGTGTTGTTGTCGAATCGCGTCTGGACAAGGGCCGTGGCCCGGTTGCTACTGTTCTGGTTCAGGACGGTACGCTGCGTCAGGGCGACATGGTTCTGGTTGGCTCCAACTACGGTCGCGTTCGGGCAATGCTCGACGAGAACGGCAAGCCAATCAAGGAAGCCGGCCCGTCGATCCCAGTCGAGATTCTCGGCCTGGACGGTACGCCGGACGCTGGCGACGAGATGAGCGTAGTTGCCGACGAGAAGAAAGCCCGTGAAGTGGCTCTGTTCCGTCAAGGCAAGTTCCGCGAAGTCAAGCTGGCCCGTGCTCACGCCGGCAAGCTGGAAAACATCTTCGAGAACATGGGTCAGGAAGAGAAGAAGACGCTCAACATCGTCCTCAAATCCGATGTCCGTGGTTCTCTGGAAGCGTTGCAGGGTGCTTTGAATGGCCTGGGTAACGACGAAGTGCAAGTGCGTGTAGTGGGCGGCGGTGTCGGTGGTATCACCGAAAGCGACGCCAACCTGGCACTGGCCTCCAACGCTGTACTGTTCGGCTTCAACGTACGTGCCGATGCTGGCGCGCGCAAGATCGTCGAGCAGGAAGGTCTGGATATGCGTTACTACAACGTCATCTACGACATCATCGAAGACGTCAAGAAGGCCCTCACCGGCATGCTTGGCAGCGACGTTCGGGAGAATATCCTGGGTATCGCTGAAGTCCGCGACGTGTTCCGCTCGCCGAAATTCGGCGCGATCGCAGGTTGCATGGTCATTGAAGGCGTTGTCTTCCGTAACCGTCCAATCCGTGTACTGCGTGAAGACATCGTTATCTTCGAAGGCGAGCTGGAATCCCTGCGCCGCTTCAAGGATGACGCTTCCGAAGTACGTGCCGGCATGGAATGCGGTATCGGCGTCAAGAGCTACAACGACGTCAAGGTCGGTGACAAGATCGAAGTCTTCGAGAAGGTCCAAGTGGCTCGCAGCCTCTAAATCGCGAGCTTCAGGAGTCATGGCTTGCGCCGCATGAAAATGCCAGGCGTCGGCCATGGACTCTAAACGCAACGCCCGGTCCGGCTCTCGCCAGGCCGGGCGTTTGCCGCTTTCAGACCACATGGCTTTTGCCATGGGTCAGCAGTGACAGGTAACAAGACATGGCAAAAGAATACAGCCGTACCCAACGTATCGGCGATCAGATGCAGCGCGAGCTGGCACAGCTGATCCGTCGTGAAATCAAGGACCCCCGCGTGGGGCTGGTCACCATCACCGCCGTTGACGTCAGCCGTGACGTCGGCCACGCGAAAATCTTCATGACCGTGATGGGGCAGGACAGCGCCGAAGAAATCGCACAGTCCATCAAGGTGCTCAATGCTGCTGCAGGATTCCTGCGTATGCAGCTGGCCCGTGAGATGAAGCTGCGCAGCGTGCCGCAACTGCATTTCCATTACGACGAAAGCGTTGCCCGTGGCGCGCATTTGTCGGCATTGATCGAGCGGGCAGTGGCTGAAGATGGTCAGCACCAAACCGCACCCAAGCAAGACGGTTCGGAGGAATAAGGCGTGGCTCAGGTCAAGCGTATTCGCCGTAACGTCAGCGGGATCATCCTGCTCGACAAGCCGCTGGGGTTCACGTCCAACGCCGCGCTGCAAAAAGTGCGCTGGTTGCTCAACGCCGAAAAAGCCGGCCATACGGGCAGTCTCGATCCGCTGGCAACCGGCGTTCTGCCGCTGTGCTTCGGTGAAGCGACCAAGTTTTCCCAGTACCTGCTCGATTCCGACAAGGGTTATGAAACCCTGATGCAGCTCGGCAAGACCACCACCACGGCCGACGCCGAGGGTGAGGTGCTGCAGACGCGGCCTGTGACCGTTGGTCGTTCGGATATCGAAGCGGTGCTTCCGGCATTTCGCGGGAATATCAGCCAGATACCGCCGATGTACTCCGCCCTCAAGCGCGACGGTCAGCCGTTATACAAGCTGGCCCGGGCTGGGGAAGTGGTGGAGCGTGAACCGCGTTCTGTTACTATTGCGCGCCTGGAATTATTGGCGTGCGAAGGTGAGACCGCTCGTTTGGCGGTCGACTGCACAAAAGGCACCTATATTCGTACCCTCGTGGAAGATATCGGCGAAAAGCTGGGCTGCGGTGCTTACGTTGCTCAGCTGCGTCGTACCCAGGCCGGTCCTTTTACGCTGGCCCAGACGGTAACGCTGGAAGAGCTCGAAGCGGTACATGCCGAAGGAGGGAATGAAGCGGTTGATCGCTTCCTGATGCCATCGGACAGCGGGTTGCTGGATTGGCCGCTGCTGCAGTTTTCAGAGCACAGTTCGTTTTACTGGCTGCATGGTCAGCCAGTGAGAGCCCCCGACGCGCCGAAGTTCGGCATGGTGCGGGTGCAGGATCATGAAGGACGCTTCATCGGGATCGGTGAAGTGAGTGAAGACGGGCGCATTGCGCCGCGTCGACTGATTCGGTCAGAGTGACCGGACCCGTCGCGGCAGGGTTTCCTGGCACGGCGGTACGAGGGTGGCTGTTAACAGGCATGGTCACTCCTCATATTTAAATACGAGAGTCAGCTCTCGGCCTGTTGAAACCGTCTCCCCGGAGCGGTTTCTTGATAAAAGGAATGCCCACATGGCACTCAGCGTTGAAGATAAAGCTCAGATCGTAACCGACTACCAGCAAGCTGTTGGTGATACTGGTTCGCCAGAAGTGCAAGTTGCACTGCTGACCGCCAACATCAACAAACTGCAAGGCCACTTCAAGGCCAACGGTAAGGATCACCACTCCCGTCGTGGTCTGATCCGTATGGTAAACCAGCGTCGCAAGCTGCTGGATTACCTGAAAGGTAAGGACGTTAGCCGTTACAGCGCCCTGATCGGTCGTCTGGGTCTGCGTCGCTAATAACGACTCGGATAGAGGTTGGTTGGTCGTCATGTTCCGCTGGTTTTATCAGTGGGGTGGCGGCCTCCCAGCCTCTAGTTGTATCTGGACTGCCGAAGGGTCCGATTCCCCTCGCTGCCCAAGAATTCGCAAGAAACCAGTTCCCCAAGAGCCACAAAGAAGGTAGGAAACCGTGAACCCGGTAATCAAGAAATTTCAATTCGGTCAATCGACCGTAACCCTCGAGACTGGCCGTATTGCCCGTCAAGCCTCTGGTGCTGTATTGGTCACCGTTGACGACGACGTCACCGTTCTCGTGACTGTGGTCGGCGCCAAGCATGCAGACGCAAGCAAAGGCTTTTTCCCTCTTTCCGTTCACTACCAGGAAAAGACCTACGCCGCTGGCAAGATCCCTGGTGGTTTCTTCAAGCGTGAAGGCCGTCCTTCCGAAAAAGAAACACTGACCTCGCGTTTGATCGACCGTCCGATCCGCCCACTGTTTCCAGAAGGCTTCATGAACGAAGTGCAGGTTGTCTGCACCGTCGTCTCTACCAGCAAGAAAACCGATCCGGACGTCGCTGCGATGATCGGTACGTCGGCTGCTCTGGCCATCTCCGGCATTCCGTTCGACGGCCCGATCGGTGCCGCGCGCGTTGCTTTCCACGAGAGCACCGGCTACCTGCTGAACCCGACTTACGAGCAACTGAAAGCATCGAGCCTGGACATGGTCGTTGCCGGTACCGAAGAAGCGGTGCTGATGGTTGAGTCGGAAGCCAAAGAGCTGACTGAAGACCAGATGCTGGGTGCCGTGCTGTTCGCCCACGATGAATTCCAGTCGGTCATCAAGGCCGTCAAAGAGCTGGCCGCCGAAGCTGCCAAGCCAACCTGGAACTGGGCGCCTAAAGCTGAAGCCACTGAACTGCTGGGCGCTATCCGCTCCGAGTTCGGCACAGCAATCTCCGAGGCGTACACCATCACCGTCAAGGCCGATCGTTATGCTCGCCTGGGTGAGCTGAAGGATCAGGTTGTCGCCAAGCTGGCTGTTGAAGACGGCAGCCCGTCCGCCAGCGAAGTCAAAGCGGCGTTCGGCGAAATCGAATACCGCACCGTTCGCGAAAACATCGTCAACGGCAAGCCGCGTATCGACGGTCGCGACACCAAGACTGTTCGTCCGTTGAACATCGAAGTCGGCGTTCTGCCGAAGACTCACGGTTCGGCACTGTTCACCCGTGGCGAAACGCAGGCGCTGGTCGTGGCCACCCTGGGTACCGCGCGTGACGCTCAGCTGCTCGACACCCTCGAAGGCGAGAAAAAAGACCCGTTCATGCTGCACTACAACTTCCCTCCGTTCTCGGTGGGCGAGTGTGGTCGCATGGGTGGCGCAGGTCGTCGTGAAATCGGTCACGGTCGTCTGGCCCGCCGTTCGGTTCAGGCCATGCTGCCTGCTGCCGACGTGTTCCCGTACACCATCCGTGTCGTATCGGAAATCACCGAGTCCAACGGCTCCAGCTCCATGGCTTCGGTCTGTGGTGCTTCGCTGGCCCTGATGGACGCTGGTGTTCCAATGAAGGCGCCGGTTGCCGGTATCGCCATGGGTCTGGTTAAAGAAGGCGAGAAGTTTGCCATCCTGACCGACATTCTGGGTGACGAAGACCACCTGGGCGATATGGACTTCAAGGTAGCCGGTACCGCCAAAGGCGTCACCGCGCTGCAGATGGACATCAAGATCAAAGGCATCACCGAAGAGATCATGGAGATCGCTTTGGGTCAGGCGCTGGAAGCGCGTCTGAACATCCTGGGCCAGATGAACACCATCATTGGTCAGTCGCGTACCGAGCTGTCGGAAAACGCGCCGACCATGATCGCGATGAAGATTGACACCGACAAGATCCGTGACGTCATCGGCAAAGGCGGCGCGACCATCCGTGCCATCTGTGAAGAGACCAAAGCGTCGATCGACATCGAAGACGACGGCTCGATCAAGATCTTTGGCGAAACCAAGGAAGCTGCTGAAGCTGCACGTCAGCGCGTTCTGGGTATCACCGCTGAAGCCGAGATCGGCAAGATCTACATCGGCAAGGTTGAGCGCATCGTCGACTTCGGTGCGTTCGTTAACATCCTGCCGGGCAAAGACGGTCTGGTGCACATCTCCATGTTGAGCGACGCTCGCGTAGAGAAAGTCACCGACATCTTGAAAGAAGGTCAGGAAGTCGAAGTTCTGGTGCTGGACGTGGACAATCGCGGTCGCATCAAGCTGTCGATCAAAGACGTAGCAGCTGCCAAGGCGTCGGGGGTTTAACCCGCTCTACCGCAGCTGATCAAAAAGAGCCCTTCGGGGCTCTTTTTTTTGAATGCAATTAATGGCTTAAGGATGCAGACCGTCGCTTGGCAGCTGGTCAGAACATGCATCTTGCAAGCGGAACTTTCCCAAAGCGGGCAATCTGCACGACACCCGTGGATCCATGAAAACATAACTCATTGATTTATAACGAATATCCTTCAGGGCAAAGGTTGGCACACCGCTTGCGACATATAGGTAACCCTGCAGCCAATCAGATTGGCGCAGATTCTGAGAAAAACAGGAGTTACCCGTATGAAGAAGTTCGCTATTGCTGCTGCTACCGCCACTGCTCTGACTCTGACTATGGCCAACGTAGCCATGGCTCAGACCTCTGCTCAAGCTCCAATGACTGTAGCTGCCAACGAAGTCGCCAAAACCAAAGAAGCTACTTCTGACACTTGGATCACCACCAAGGTCAAATCTGATCTGCTGACCGAAAAAGGCATTCCAGGCTCCGACATCAAGGTTGAGACCAACAAAGGCGTGGTATCCCTGTCGTCGACTGTCGCTGTTACCGAAGCACAGAAAACCACCGCTGTTGCGATCACCAAGAAAATCAAAGGCGTGAAGGCTGTTTCGGCTGACGGCCTGAAAGCTGAGTAATTCCATTCGGTAGAGCCTTCGGAACAATTGTCTGACAGTGTGAAAGTCGTCAGCTGACTGATCCAGGTTCATGCGAAAGGCCGCAGCAATGCGGCCACCAAAAGCCCTGACGCCCGCGTCGGGGCTTTTTTATGCCCTGATTTCAGCCCATCCTCCTCGCTGTTTCACCAGCGCCAGAGCGTTTGACATATTCTCGCCACACCCGCTGGGTTACCCTTCTGCGCTTCTTGATATCCAAATGGAAGGATTTTTTCAATCCATCCGAAATGAATCGGATCAGCTGTGCACATTAATTGCATATCACGCAGCCCATTGTGGAACGGGTAGAGAATCTACCCACAGGTTTGACGCTTTGATGACGTGTCATCAGCTACAGTCTGGCATGACGCTTTGCTCACCCTTTGTCACGCTGCCTTACACCGGGCCAGGCCTGAAACTCTTTTGCTGTGAGAAGTAGATGCCCACGATTCCCTTGCTCATTTGCGACGACTCCAACATGGCGCGGAAGCAACTCATTAGGGCCCTGCCGCCCGAGTGGGATGTTTCAGTGACCACGGCAACCAATGGCCGTGAAGGGATCGAGGCGATTCGTCAGGGTCTGGGCCGCGTTGTGCTGCTGGATCTGACAATGCCGGACATGGACGGCTATCAGACATTGGCGGCCATCCGCGCGGAAAGCCTGCAGACCAGCGTCATTGTCGTCTCCGGCGACGTTCAGGAGGAGGCGGTGCGCCGTACCCTCGAACTGGGCGCACTGGCGTTCCTGAAAAAACCGGCCGATCCCGATCAGTTGCAGGAGACCCTCCAGCGGCTGGGCCTGTTGGGGGAGGGCGCCGATCAGTCGCTGGCTCCGGCATCCGGCCTCGATCAGGCGGAGATCAGTTTTAACGACGCATTCCGCGAGACCGTGAACGTCGCGATGGGCCGCGCGGCCGCTTTGCTGGCGCGGGTGTTGGGCGTATTCGTGCAACTGCCGGTGCCTAACGTCAACATGCTGGAAGTGGGCGAGTTGCACATGGCGCTGGCCGATGCCCAGGCCAACGACCGGCTCACGGCGGTGTGTCAGGGCTACATTGGTGGTGGCATAGCCGGCGAGGCGCTGTTGTTGTTCCATGATTCGGAAATCGCCGACATGGCGCAGTTGATGAAGATCGATGACGCCGACTATTCCGACATGGAAATGTTGCTGGACCTGTCCTCCATCCTGATCGGCGCCTGTCTGAGCGGTATTGCAGAGCAGCTCGACATCGCATTTTCCCAGGGCCATCCGCAAGTGCTGGGATTGCACAGCGGCATTGAAGAGCTGATCCGGCTCAACGAGCGGCGCTGGAAGAAGACCCTGGCTGTGGAGATCAGTTACAGCCTGGAGGGTCATAACATCCATTTCGATCTGTTGATGTTGTTCACCGAAGATTCGGTCGAGCTGCTGTCGCGGAAACTCGCCCACCTGATGAGCTGATTCATGAACGATCGTATCGATTTCAAGGAATTGCACTGGCTGCTCACCGTGACGCAGAGCATCGACGTCGGCGTGGTGGTGCTGGATCAGGAATACCGGGTGCAGGTCTGGAACACCTTCATGGAGAACCGTTCCGGGATCCTGTCCTACGAAGCGGCGACCCGTTCGTTCTTTTCGTTGTTCCCGGAGATCAACGAGCGCTGGCTGAAAAACAAGATCGACAGCGTGATTACCCTCGGCACCCCAGCGTTCACGATCTGGGAGCAGCGCCCTTTTCTGGTTCGCTTCAAGAGCTATCAGCCCATCACCGGGCAAGAAGACTTCATGTACCAGAACACCACGATGTTTCCGCTGCGGTCGACGACCGGCGTGGTGACCCATGTGTGTCTGGTGATTTACGACGTCACCGATGTGGCGACAAACCGTCTGCAGTTGCAGGCGGCCAACCGCGAGCTGCAGAAGCTATCGAGCACCGACCGCCTGACCAGCCTGTACAACCGCGGCCACTGGGAAGAAGCATTGCGTCTGGAGCATGCACGGCATGTGCGTTACGGCACCACGGCGGCACTGGTGATGTTCGACATCGACCACTTCAAACGCGTCAACGATACCTATGGGCATCAATGCGGCGACCGGGTGATTCAGCGGGTGGCGGACGTGGTGCGTGAGCACATCCGCGACGCTGACATCGCGGGTCGTTACGGCGGCGAAGAGTTCGCGGTGCTGCTGCCCGATACGGACAAGCAGGGCGGCGCCATGTTTGCCGAGCGTCTGCGCGCCGCCGTCGAGGCGCTGGACGTCATGCAGGAAGGCGAAGCCATTCATTGCACGATCAGCCTGGGCGTCGCTGACATGACCTCGCCCATGGACGACTACAAGATGCTCATCGAACGCGCGGACCAGGCGCTGTACGAGTCCAAGAAGAACGGGCGCAATCGTGTGTCGGTGGATGCGTCGGATTGAAGCACGGTTGACGTCTGCGTCGCAGGCCGTCTTCACCCGCTAGGACAACTCCGCGAAATCGCTGAGCACGTCATCCCGCAGCTCGATAAACCGCGCGTCGCTGCGATTGCGCGGGCGTGGCAGGTCCACGTCGACGATACGCCGGATGCGCCCCGGATGCGGTTGCATCACCACCACCCGATCACCGAGATAAACCGCTTCATCCACATCATGGGTGACGTGAACCATGGTGATCTTTTCCTGCTGCCAGATGTGCTGCAACTCACGCTGCAATCGCGTACGGGTCAGCGCATCCAGCGCGCCGAAGGGTTCGTCGAGCAACAGCACGCTGGGCCGATTGACCAGACCTCGGGCGATCGCCACCCGTTGCGCCATCCCGCCGGAAATCTGGTGTGGGTACGACCCTGTGAAATCCTGCAGACCCACCAACTGAATGTGTTCGCGCACGGTCTCATTTTTCTGCGCCGCACTCAGCGGCGCGTTTTTAAGGCCGACCGCGACGTTCTGCTCAACCGTGAGCCACGGGAAAAGCCGGTGATCCTGAAACACGATGCCGCGCTCCAGGCCCGGGCCCCTGATCGGCTTGTCGTCCAGCAGGATGCGGCCGTCAAATTCTTCGTCCAGGCCGAGGATCAGCCTCAGCAGGGTCGATTTGCCACAACCACTGGCGCCGACGATGGTGATGAACTCCCCCGGCGCGATGTCCAGCTGGACGTTATCCAGCACCTGCAGTTGGGTGTCGGCTCCTCTGCTGGCGAAGCGCTTGCTGATGTTTTCCAGACGCAGGCCATTGCCCTGCGATGGGGAGATGGCCCGGGCGACGGGCTGTGCGGTAAGCGGTTGAGTGGCGGACATGGGCTTTCCTTCAGAAATTCGGTTTAGCGAAGCGAGAGAGTCGATTGAGGCTGAACACGATGGCTTCAGCGCGGGGCGATGCCGTACAGCTGTTGCAGGCGTCGTTCAAGAAGGCGCGCCAGGACGTTAAGTCCCCAACCGACCAGCCCGATGACGATCATGCCGAACAGCACGAGGTCCATCATGAAGTGCTCGCTGCCATCGATCAGTGTGTTGCCGATGCCGCTGCCTGATACCAGCAGGTATTCCGCGCCGATGGTCGCCAGCCACGAATAGACCAGCGCCAGATAGATGCCGGTGAAGATCGAAGGCAGTGCTGCCGGCAGCATGACGCCGATGATGGTCTGCCATCGGGTGAAGCCGTAGACCTTCGCGACTTCCAGCAGCGCGGGGGAGACGCTGCGCAAGCCGTCGCACGTATTGACCACCACCGGCACCAGTGCGGCGAGTGACAGAAACACCACTTTGGCGACGTCGCCCAGCCCGAACCACACTGAGATCAGCGGGATCCAGGCGAACAACGAGATCTGTTTGAAGGTGTTGAAACTCGGGCCCACCAGGCGCTCGAACAGCCGTGAAAACCCCAGCAGACAACCGAGCACCAGGCCCAATGTGGTGCCGATGAAGAAGCCGCTCACGTCGCGCGCAAGACTGGCGGAAATCGCGCGCCAGAACTGCGCGGACGTCACTTGCTCCCAGGCGGTGACCGCAACCTTTTGCGGCGAGACCAACAAGCCGGAGCTGCTCCAGCCCTGACTCGACGCCAGCCACCACACGGCGACCGCCACGATCGGCACGACCCATCCTCGATAGCGGTGGGTCTGGCCGGCTTGCGGGATTGTCAGTGTGTTCATGCGAGTCTCCCGGTCTTGCTCGGGCGGCCTCGGTTGAGGCGCCGCTCGACGAACTCGAACCCGCGATCAATCAGCAGACCAATCGTGCCGACCACCACCACGGCGGCCATGACCAGATCCAGCTGGAACAACTGCCGACCGTAGGCAATCAGGTAGCCCAGCCCTTCGCTGGACGCCAACAGCTCAACCACCACCAGCGACAGCCAGGCCTTGGTGAAGCCCAGGCGCAGGCCGGTGAAGATCGGCGCAACGGCGGAGGGCAGGACGATATCGGTGACGATCTGGCGTTGGCTGAACCCGTACGCGCGGCCCACCTCCAGCAAGCGCTTGGGCACTTCATGGAAGGCTTGCAGCGTACACAGCGTCACCGGGACCAGCGCGGCGTGGGCAATCAGCACGTATTTCAGCGGCTCGCCGATGCCGAACAACAAGAGCGCAAACGGCATCCAGCCCAGTACCGGAATCTGCACCAGCGCGTTGAAGGTCGGCAGCAGGTAATCCTCCACGGTTTTCGACAAACCCATCGCCAGCCCCAGGGTTATGCCCAGCACCGAGCCCATCAGAAAGCCCACCAGCACGCGCTGCAGACTGGCGGAAGCGTTTAGCCACAAGTCGCCGCTGCTGACCAGATCGCCCAGCGTCTGGTAAACGAACGCGGGCGGCGGCAGCACTTGCTCCGACAACCAGCCGCGTTCAGTGCCGAGGTACCACAGCCCCAGCAGCGCGATGGGCAGCAGCCAGGCCAGCGCGACGTTGGCAGCGCGGGTTCGCCAGGCCGTGGCGGTTTTGACAACCGGGACGCGGCGAGGGGCACGCGACGGTGAACGGGGCAGGCGCTTGACCGGCGCCAGGGTTTTCGCCGGGAGGTGCTGCCGATCAAGGGCTTCAGCGGTGGCTCGGGCCATGGCGTCAGCCTCCGTTGTTGACGGGTTTGTCCGAAGACGCCGTCGCTGTGCTCGCGGCTTTGCCGTCTGCGCCGTAGGCGGTCCAGTAGTGCTCGAGGCCTTTGGCTTTCAGCGCGTTGTCCAGATAGCGGGTGTCGAACCAGCCGTCAACGCTCACTGGCCGACGGATCATTTTCTCGTCCTTGGCCTGATCGGCGACGGCTTGATAGCGGTCGCGCAGGAATTCATCCACCAGCGGTGACGCGCTGTCGCGCAAATCCAGTCGATTGAAGTCAGCCTGCAGCGAGGCCAGCGGTTCATTGGTCTTCGCCCACTCGTTGAGCACGGCGTCGCGGTTGCCGGCTTCGGATTCCCATCGCGCGGCATCGACCAGTACGTTGACGACTTTTTGCACGTTGTCGGCGTGCTGTTTTTCATAATCGCCACGAACCACCAGGGCGCACTGGCGCGTGTAGCGCACGTTGTTGTCAGGGTTGTCGAAGATGATGTCGACCAGCCCCTGATCGCGCAGCTTGAACAGCTCGCGACCGCCGAATGCGGCATCGACGCCTTTGGATGCTAGCGCGGCCTGGCTGCTGCCGCTGTCCAGATTGATCACTTTCAGGTCGCGCTCGGTCATGCCGTGATCGGCAAGCAATTTGATCGAAACCAGATGGCCGTTGGTACCACGGAACACCGCGACCTTCTTGCCCTTGAGGTCTTCGACGGTCTTGATGTCGGAGCCTTTCGGCACGGCCAGATACACATTCGAGCGCACGCCGATGGCCGCAAGCAATTTGGTGTCCAGGCCATTGGAACGGCCGACTACCGCAGGCAAGTCGCCTTCGTAAGCGAAGTCCAGTTGCTGATTAGACAGCGCCTCGTTGACGGCCGGCCCGGCGCCCTTGAAGAAGAACCACTGCACTTCGGTGTCGGTGCCGGCGAAGGCTTTTTCGAGGAGCTGCTGGTTGCGCACGATGCCTAACGGCGAGCCGCTGAACGTGACCGGATCACCGCCACCGGCGCTGGCTACGCCAATGCGCAGAACGTCGGCCTCGGCCAAGGGCATCATCAGCAGCGCCGCCAGTGCGGTAGCTACGCTTGTTTTGCTGAATAGAGATGTTCGCTTGGCGTTTGCCATGACGGTTCTTCCTTGGAAAGTGGGTGACGCTCAATCAGGCAGCCAGGTGTTTCTTGTCGGCTTCTGTTTTGGGCGAGAGGGTTTCGGGTGTGGGTTTGATGGCCTGACTGGCGCGTCCGTCGACGCCGACCGGAATGTCGCCCGCCACAGTGGTACGACGCACCACGCGCTCGGCCTGGCCGTAGTCGTTCACGGCAATGTGTTGGGTGGCGCGGTTGTCCCAGATCACCACGTCGCCTTCGTTCCAGCGCCAGCGCACGGTGTTGTCCAGATGGGTGATGCGATCGTGGAACAGGCGAATCAGCTGTTTCGAGTCGTTGCTGCTGACGCCCTGAATCTGTTTGACGAAGTGGCCGAGCAGCAGGCTGCGCTCGCCGGTTTCGGGGTGCACGCGCACCAGTGGGTGTTCGGTTTCATAGACTTCGGCGGTGAACTGTTCGCGGTAGCGTTTCACGCCCGCTTCGCCGGTGTCTCGGGGCGCCGCATAGTCATAGACATTGGTGTGCAGTGCGCGCAGGCCGTCGGCCAGGGTTTTCAGGCTGTCGGGAAGGTCAGCGTAGGCGGCTGCCGTGTTGGCCCATACCGTGTCGCCGCCGTAGGGCGGGATGACCACCCCGCGCAGGATCGAGATTTTCGGGTAGTTGGCGACGAAGGTGACGTCGGTGTGCCAGGAGTTGGCGCGAGTTTCCTTCGCGTCCAGGTGCAGGATGGCACTGCTTTTTTCAGCGGAACGTACGGTGGGGTGAGGGACCTGATCGCCGAAACGGCGGGAGAAGCCTTCGTGCTGCTCGTCGTTGAGAAACTGCTCACGGAAGAACAGCACCTTGTGCGTGAGCAGCGCCTGATTGATGAAATCAAAATCCTGCGCGGAGACATCGGCGGAGAGTTTGATGCCGCTCACCTCGGCACCGATTTTCCCCGCAACGGGTTTGATCTGAATCGCCATGTCCGTAACCTCGATCTGAGCTGTTGTGGCTCAGATCATAAGGATATAAATCGGCGGTCCGCTAATCACAATTTGGCATAAATATAGAAGGAGAGTTTATGCGTGAGGTTAATGTCATGGGCTGAAGGTCATAAGCCCAAGAGATTCCTGCGCCATTGGATCACCTCACATCTGCGGTGCATCCTCCTGCAAACCCTGACCTTTCCAGTTGCCAAGGGATCTCCGCAGTCGGCTGGCCAGCGAGCTGCTGCCGTGGACGTTGTGATAGTGAAACACCGCCGTGGCGCGCAGAGCGTCTTCGGCCACGGGCATATTGGTGTGCAGCGAGCGATAGCCCCAGAACAGGTACAGGTGGCCGGGTTGCATGGCGATGCGGGTGAACGCTTTTTCATCTCTGGTGACTTTGCTCCTGAGACGGCGCTGCACCCAGCCGTTGTCCACTCGCACCTTGTCCAGCAGGTTGGCGAAGTAGGTGCGGCGGATCGGCCGACGGTTCGGCAGCATCAGCAGGTCGCCGCGTTCTCCGCTGGTGGGCATGCAGACCGGCAGGATGGTGGTCAGCACAAACGAGTCGTAGTGGAAGATCAGCGATTCGCGACGACCGCCGCTACCGGTCAGGCAACGTAATGTCTGGGTCAAGCCATTTTCGCTGGAGCGATCACCGGTGACGCCCGCCACAATGCGCCGACATAAATCGATGAAATCCCGAGATGTACCCCATTCATGAAGCGGCGTCCCTTGCACGGCCTGTCGGCCCGAGAGTGCCACGTAATCGTTGCCGCAGTCGGCAACCGTGCGGGCGACCAGCGCTTGCAGTGCTTTGAGTTGGGAAGGGCTGGCCCAGCCGGGCAAGACAGCGTATCCGTCGCTGTCGATGGCCTTGATCAAGCTCTGGACCTGAGCTTCCGAAAAAGTGGTGTAGGGCATCTGGCGGCAACCTCATGACGTAGACCGAGGAACGGAGAAGCCCATCGGACCTACTGCTTGAGACGTGCCGTTTCAGCCGGGCGAGGCCGAAGCCTAGCAGCTAGCACAGGGTTATCCATGTGCACGGAAAGAATACTTCAAAATGTTTATTTTCGCGGGAAAAGCTCACTTTTTCGTCCATTTATGAAACAGATCGACGCAAGATCCCCTGACCAGAGGGGTGCTGCGTGTAACGCTATTGTGTCGCGAGATATGTCAGGGACACTTTGCGATCTTTAAACCACGTGGCGGGCCATCTGGATGGCAGTGCGTTTTACCCGCTCGACGATGTCCAGACCGGTTGAGCGGCAGAGCGGGGCCGAGTGTGTGGCTCAGCCCTTGAACAGGGGTTCTTCGAGGCCCTGGACGCCAGGGTGTAACGCGAACACGCCACCGGCCAGCGGCTGGTCGCTGATGTCGCCGCCGGGGCGTATCGAGGTGACGTAAAGGGTGTCCAGACCCGAACCGCCGAAGGCGCACATGGCGGGCTTTTTCACGGGCACCTTGAGCGAGCGATCCAGCTTGCCCTCGGGGGTGAAGCGATGGATCACGCCTTCATCGTTGCCGCAGATCCAGTAGCAGCCCTCGGCGTCGACTGCTGCGCCATCGGGGCGGCCGGCGTGGTGATTCATGTCGACGAACAGTCGGCGGTTGCGCGGCGTGCCGGTGTCGATGTCGTAATCGAAGGCCCAGATTTTCTGCACGGAAGGGTGGGAATCGGAGAGGTACATGATGCAGCCGTCCGGGCTGAACCCCAGGCCATTGGGCACGATCATGTCGGTAAGCTGCGCAGTCAGCGGCTCCGCCTGGCCGGCGCTGTAGCGATACAGCGAACCCACCGGCGACGCTTTTGCCATGTCCATGAACATGGTGCCGGCCCAGAAACGGCCCTGGCGATCGCAGCGACCGTCGTTGAAGCGCATGTTGTCGCTGGCGTGTTTCACGCCGCTGAGCAGTTGCGTGGTGACGGTACCATCGTCCTGAGGATGAAGGCGGAACAAGCCGCTTTCCATGCCGGCCAGCCAGCTGCCATCTTCGTAGCGAGCGATGCAGGCGAGCATTTCCGGTGCTTCCCAGTGCGTGGTGCGACCGTCTTGCGGGCTCCAGCGATGGAGGCGACGGGCCGGAATGTCGACCCAGTAGAGTGCCTGTTCCTGAGCGTTCCAGACTGGCGATTCACCCGTGGCGTTGCGTGCATCGAGAATCAGCTCTGCGTCCATGACGATCATTCCCGGATTTTTACTATGGAAGGCCGACCTCGCAGTCGGCCTGGTCGTCGTCGATCCTTACTCGTCGCCAAACGGCCCGGACTCCACGAACGCGCCGCCCTGATAAACCATGGTGGGGTCGTCGGACGCCGGCATCGGCTGCGCTTTGACCTTGGCGCGAAAGGGCTCGGAATTGTCTTTCGGCTGATAGCCCAGGTGATTGGCCAGGCGGTTATCCCACCAGACCTTGCTGTTGTCCGACGCGCCGTAAACGATCGTGTGGCCGACGTTCGGGGTGAACAGCCCGCGCTCGATCAGCTGGGTCAGGTCGTCGTAGCTCAACCAGCTGGAAAGCATGCGGCGGTTCTGCGCTTCAGGGAATGAGGAGCCGATGCGGATGCTGACGGTCTCGATGCCGTAGCGATCGAAATAGAAGCTGGCCATGTCTTCACCGTAGGATTTCGACAGGCCGTAGTAGCTGTCCGGGCGACGCACAGCGCTGGCGTCGATGACTTCATCCTGACGGTAGAAACCGATGACGTGGTTTGAGCTGGCGAAGATCACGCGCTTCACGCCATGCCGGCGCGCCGCTTCGTAGATGTGGAAGATGCCGCAGATGTTCGGGCCGAGGATTTCTTCGAAGGACCGCTCGACCGAGACGCCGCCAAAGTGAACGATGGCGTCAACGCCTTCGACCAACTGGTGAACCGCCTTTTTGTCGGCCAGGTCGCAGATATGGATTTCTTCGTGGGGGCCGGCGGCCGGTGCCATGTCGGCGATATCGGACAGGCGCAGGATCTTGGCAAATGGACGCAGGCTTTCGCGCAGGACTTTACCGAGGCCGCCAGCGGCGCCCGTCAGCAAAATGCGGTTGAGCGGGGCCTGGGCGTTGAATTCAGTCATCGTGGGAAGCCCTGATTCTGATGTTGTTTTTATGGTGTCATCGGTTGTCGTATGACGTTTGCAGGATTATCGACAGGGCCCGCAAATTTTGTCAACGCGACGAAGGTTTCAATCCCATGGGGTCGTCCTCGCCGGGCCAGTGCGGGGCACTCCCCGAACGGTACTCGTCACGGGCTTACCAACGGTCGCTGGCGGATATTGCGGACCCCTTGTTTCTCTGCTAATTTCGAAAATGTTAACGATGACATTTCCGCTTAAACAATAAAAACAACGGGATTTTTCGCTATGACAACTCGCCTCAAGAAGGGCTTTTCCGCCGCTCTCTGTTCCCTCGCTGTGGCTGTCGCCTGCGGCACCGCCATCAACGTTCAAGCCGCCGACGCCGCCAAGACCGGTCCGCTGAAAATCGGCGCTTCGTTTCAAGAGATCAACAACCCCTATTTCGTGACCATGAAGGACGCCCTTCAGGACGCCACTGCCAGCATCGGTGCAACGCTGCTGGTCACTGACGCGCGCCATGACGTGTCCAAGCAGATCAGCGACATCGAAGACATGCTGCAGAAGGGCATCGATATTCTGATCATCAACCCGACCGACTCGGTCGGTGTTCAGTCCGCCGTCAAACAGGCCCACGATAAAGGCGTGGTCGTGGTTGCCGTCGACGCTCAAGCCAATGGCCCGCTGGACTCGTTCGTCGGCTCGAAGAACTTCGACGCTGGCGTGCAGGCTTGCGGTTACCTGGCCAAGAACATCGGCGAGAAGGGCGACGTCGGAATTCTCGACGGCATCGCGGTGGTGCCGATTCTTGAGCGCGTGCGCGGCTGCAAGGAAGCCCTGGGCAAGTACAAAGACATCAAGATCGTCAGCATTCAGAACGGCAAGCAAGAGCGTGATCAAGCGCTGACCGTGACTGAAAACATGCTGCAGGCGCAGCCCAATCTCAAAGGCCTGTTCAGCGTCAACGACAACGGATCCCTTGGCGCCCTGGCGGCCATCGAATCCAGTGGCATGGACGTCAAGCTGACCAGCGTCGATGGCGCGCCCGAAGCCATCAAGGAAATCCAGAAGCCCAACAGCAAGTTCATCGCCACTTCCGCTCAGTACCCTCGCGACCAGGTACGTCTGGCCCTCGGGCTGGCGCTCGCCAAGACGTGGGGCTCACAAGTCCCGGCGACCATTCCGGTCGACATCCTGCTGGTGGATCAGGCCAAGGCCAAGACCTTCACCTGGTAAGGGGCGTGGCGCCGCTCGCCTGAGTCTTGTTTGCCCAGGCGGGCGCCACGGATTGATGTGAGTTGCGCAGCGATGTTCTGCTGCGACGAGGTGCACATGAGCTGCCTTCTGCAATTGGAAAACATCTGTAAAAGCTACCCCGGCGTGCAGGCGCTCAAGTCGATCAACCTGCAGGTCGAGCGCGGCGAAATTCACGCGCTGCTCGGCGAAAACGGCGCGGGCAAATCGACCCTGATGAAGATCCTCGCGGGCGTCGAACATCAGGACAAAGGCAGCATTCTCATTGATGGCGCGGAGCAGCATTTCGCGACCTACAACGAGGCCATTGCCGCCGGCATCGGCATTGTTTTTCAGGAGTTCAGCCTGATCCCCTATCTCAATGCCGTGGAGAATATTTTCCTCGGTCACGAGATCGTCAACGGTTTCGGCTTGCTGCGAAAAGGCGAGATGCGCGAGAAAGCCATCGCGCTGTTCGACCGCCTCGGCGTGAAGATCAATCTGGATTGTTCGGTGCAGCACTTGAGCGTCGCCGAGCAGCAGTTTGTCGAGATCGCCAAGGCCCTGGCCCTTGAAGCACGCTTGCTGATTCTCGACGAGCCTACCGCCACCCTGACGCCGTCCGAGGCCGAGCTGTTGTTCGACATCATGCGCGAACTGAAAAGCCAGGGCGTGGCGGTGATCTTCATCTCTCACCATCTGGAAGAGATTTTTCAGGTTTGCGATCGCATCAGCGTGCTGCGTGATGGCGCCAATGTCGGCGCCCTGACCGTCGCCAACAGCGACATCGACACGCTGGTGGAGATGATGGTGGGGCGGCGTCTGGAAGCGAGCTTTCCGCCCAAGCAGTCCCGCGCTCAAGGCGAAGTGGTGCTGCAAGTGCGTGATATCCAGCTCACCCGCAACGGCCCGCACAACAGTTTCAATCTGCACAAGGGCGAGATTCTCGGTTTTGCCGGGCTGGTGGGGTCCGGGCGCACGGAGCTGGCGCTGGGCGTGATCGGCGCGTTGCCGGTGGTCAGCAAGGATGTGCTGCTGCGGGGCCAGCCGGCGCACCTTAATGATCCGGCGCAAGCGCTGGCCAGTGGCATCGGCCTGTTGCCGGAGAGCCGCAAGAGCGAAGGGCTGATCGTGGATTTCAGCATTCGCGAGAACATTTCCCTGAACAATCTGGGCAAGTACGAAGGCGCGGCGCACCTGCTTGATCGGCACAAGGAAGACACCACCACCGCTCACCTGATGAAGCAGCTGTCGATCAAGGCGCCAAGTTGTGAAAGCCGGGTGATTAATCTCAGCGGCGGCAATCAGCAGAAGGTCGTGATCGCGCGCTGGATCAATCACCACTGCGACATCCTGATCTTCGACGAGCCGACCCGAGGCATCGACGTCGGCGCGAAGGCGGAGATCTACACCCTGATGCGCACACTCACCGAACAAGGCTTCGCGATCATCATGATCTCTTCGGAACTGCCGGAAATCATCGGTATGTGCGACCGCGTGGCCGTTTTCAACAAGGGCGCTATCGTCAACGTGCTGGAGGCTTCGGCCATCAATCCGCAGGAAGTGATGCGCCACGCCACCGGGAGTCTGAACAGTGAACACCTCCATTAAAACCATGACCGCTCAGCCCAACCGGATGCAGCTCAACTTCGCTCGATTGATCCGTTCGCCAGCGTTTTACCCCTTCGTCGGTCTGGTGGTGGTGACGGTCTTCATGATCTTCGCCAGCGACAAGTTTCTCACCGGCGCGAACCTGGAAAACATCGCCCGCCAGGTGTCGATCAACGCAATCATCGCGGTCGGCATGACCTGCGTGATCCTCACCGGCGGCATCGATTTGTCGGTGGGTCCGGTGATGGCCTTGTCCGGCACGCTGACCACCGGCCTGATGGTCGCAGGCGTGCCGGCGCCGATCGCTATCCTTGTCGGTTTGCTGATTGGCGTGGGCTTCGGTGTGGGCAACGGCATCTTCGTCGCGTACCTGAAAATGCCGCCGATCATCGTGACGCTGGCGACCATGGGCATCGCTCGCGGGCTGGGCCTGATGTACACCGACGGCTACCCGATTGCGGGCATGCCGGACTGGTTCGCCTGGTTCGGACGCGGCACGCTGTTCGGCATTCAGGTGCCGATTCTGATCATGCTGGCGACATACTTTTTCGCCTGGGTGCTGCTGCAACACACCCGTGTCGGTCGCTACGTTTATGCCATCGGCGGTAATGAAGAAGCCGTGCGTCTGTCCGGCGTGCGCGCCTCTCGGTTCAAGCTGCTGGTGTATTCGATCAGCGGGCTGACGGCGGCGATTGCCGGGCTGGTGTTGTCGTCGCGGCTGATGAGCGGGCAACCGAACGCTGGCGTCGGTTTCGAGCTGGACGCCATCGCGGCCGTAGTGCTGGGCGGCGCGTCGATTGCCGGCGGGCGCGGCGTGATCATCGGCACGCTGGTGGGCGCGATGCTGTTGGGCGTGCTGAACAACGGCCTGAATATGCTGGGCGTCTCGCCGTATGTGCAAAGCGTGATCAAGGGCGGAATCATTTTGCTGGCGATCTTCATCAGTCGGCAGCGGCATAAATAATTTTGGTGGTGACTGATTTGGCCTCATCGCGAGCAAGCTCACTCCTACAGGGCGATGCGGTCATTGTAGGAGTGAGCT
>NZ_JASCOY010000069.1:0-28009 GCF_029960075.1 Pseudomonas sp. PS02290 | reverse complement strand
GCTGAAGCCGGTCCTACAGACCCCGCGTAACCACTGTAGGACCGGCTTCAGCCGGGAAGAGGCCCGCATGACCGCCATCAATTTCTTGGCCAATACCATTCTGTGAGGCTGCTCACTCCCACAGGGTTTCAGCCTTGGCTCTCGGAAATGGTCAGACCAAAAAGTGCCACAACAGCGACGTCCCGATCAGCCCGACCACCGAGACAATCGTCTGCAGCACCGACCACACCCAAATCGTCTGCTTCAGTTGCAGGCCGAAGTATTCGCGGACCATCCAGAACCCTGCGTCGTTGACGTGGCAGAAGAACACCGAGCCCGCCCCGATCACCAACGCCACCAGTGAGGCTTCCACCGGCGCCAGCCCGGCCATCATCGGCGCAAGAATGCCCGCCGTGGTAGTCGTCGCGACGGTGGCCGAACCGGTGGCCTGACGCAGCGCGACCGCAATCAGCCACGCCAGCAGCAGGTACGGCATGTGTGCGCCTTCGGCCACTTTGCTGATGGTCTGGCTGACGCCCGCGTCCAGCAACGTTTGCTTCAGGCCGCCGCCCGCACCGATGGTCAACAGCAACACGGCAATCGGCGCCAGGCTCTTACGCAGCGTGCCGCCCACCTGCTCGCGGGAGATACCGTTGGCCCAGCCCAGACACACCGTCGCCGCCAGCACCGCGATGCCCAACGCCACCAGCGGCTCACCGAGGAATTTCAGCGTCAGCGCAATGTTGCTCTCCGGCTCCATAGCGATTTTCGCCAAGGTGCTGCCGAGCATCAGAATCACCGGTAGCAGAATGATCAGCAACGAGATACCGAAGCTCGGTTGGCGGGAGGTGCTGGGTTTGGCCGAGAACAGCTCGCCCAGCTCTGCCGGTTCCTCAATGTGCATGCGCTTTGACAGCCAGTTGCCGTACAGAGGACCGGCCAGAATCACCGCCGGCACCGCCACGCAGAAACCCAGCAACATGGTCAGGCCCAGATCCGCGTGCAAGGCGCTAACGGCGATCAGCGGTCCCGGGTGCGGCGGCATCAGCGCATGCAGCGTGGTCATGCCGGCCAGCGCCGGAATGGCGATTTTCAGCAGCGGCTGATTCGACTGGCGGGCCATGACGAAGATGATCGGCACCATCATCACCAGACCCACTTCGAAGAACAGCGGCAGGCCGATGACCATGGCCACCAGGGCCATGACCCACGGCAGGGCTTTGCCCTTGCCCAGCCCCAGCAACGTCGAGGCAATGCGATCCGCCGCGCCGGACTCGGCCATCAGCGCACCGAGCATGGCACCGAGGGCAATGATGATTCCGGCCTCACCGAGAATCCCGCCCGCGCCCTTGCTGAACGCCTTCGCCACTGCCTCCGCTGGCAACCCCGCACCTATCCCTGCGATGAATGTGCCCACCAGAATCGACAGAAACGGCGGGAGCTTGGTCGCGCTGATCAGCACGATGATGGTGGCAATGGCGATCAGGCAGCAGATGATCAGGCGAGTGTCATGAAACACCCAGGCAGCAGATGACAGATCCAACGCGGAACCCCTTATCGGTCGGTTTTTATTTCAGGACGGATTGAAACAATATGTTTCAGCCGGCCGAACCATACCGGATGCGGCATTGCGTCGCAGTTAAATTTTCACAGGATCTGGCCGTTTCGCCACCGGTCTCCCACCTGGAACGCGATATCACCCTGTGGGAGCAAGCTTGCTCCCTGAAGCGGCATTTGAGTCACCTGCGCATTCGATCAGCACCTCGCGCAACCCCTGGGCGGCGGCTGACAATTGGTGGTCCGCCTGGGTCATCAAGCCAATACGACGCTCGATGCGCGGGCCTTCCAGGGCAATGCAGCGAGCGCCGAGCTCTTCCATCTGCGCGATGCACAGCGACGGCACCGCGCTGACGCCCAGGCCGTTGGCGACCATGCGGCCCACCGTCGACAGCTGATGGCTTTCAAACGCCACCGACAGTTTGCCGTGCTGGCTCTGCAGGTCCTGCTCCAGCAACAAGCGCACGGCGGACGGGCGCTGCAGGGTGATGAAGTCGTGACGCAGCAGCTCGTCCCAACTCACCTCGCTGCGCGCGGCCAACGGCGAATCCTTCGGCACCACGGCGACGAAGCGGTCCATGTAGAACGGCGTAAAAATCAGGTGGGTGCCAGTTTCAGGTTCGAAACCAATGCCCAGCTCCACGCGCCGATGCCCGACCATTTCCACCACCTGCTCGTTGATCACGTCGTGCACCGCCACGTTCACCCGTGGGTAGCGCTCGCGAAACACCTTCAGCGCGATCGGCAGCAGATTGCCTGCGTAGGACGGCATCGCCGCCACCGAGACTTTGCCCATTTGCAGGGTGAAACGCTGGCGCAGCAGCTCTTCGGTGTTGTCCCAGTCGGCGAGCAACTGCCGGGCCAGCGGCAGCAAGGCCTCGCCCTCGGGCGTCAGGCTGACGTTGCGCGTGGTGCGGGTCAGCAATTGTCCGCCCAGGTCTTCCTCCAGCGCCTTGATGGTCAGGCTCAACGCCGGTTGCGATAGATGCAGTCGTTCACCGGCCTGAGCGAAACTCAAGCACTGCGCCACTGCCAGAAACGCCCGAAGCTGCTTCACATTCATATATTTGGATTACTTATCAATCGATCAAAAAAATAAAATTAACAAATCAGTGCTTGCGAGAGAAGATGCGCCCAACGCTCTCCGATGCTTAGATTGTCGGACACAACTACAAATAAGGCGGGATCTCACCATGGCTGGACTCGACAAACGCGTGGCAACCTACGCTGAAGCCCTTGCCGGGCTGACCGACAACATGACCGTGCTGTCGGGCGGCTTCGGACTGTGCGGCATCCCTGAAAACCTCATCGCTGAAATCAAACGCATGGGCGTGAAGGGCCTGACAGTGGTTTCCAACAACTGCGGCGTTGACGGCTTCGGCCTGGGCATCCTCCTTGAGGACCGGCAGATCCGCAAAATGGTCGCGTCCTACGTCGGTGAAAACGCCCTGTTCGAGCGCCAGTTGCTCAGCGGCGAGCTGGAGGTCGAACTCACCCCCCAGGGCACCCTGGCCGAAAAAATGCGCGCTGGCGGCGCGGGCATTCCCGCGTTCTATACCGCCACCGGTTACGGCACACCCGTCGCAGAAGGCAAGGAGACCCGTCAGTTCAACGGCCGCAACGTGATTCTCGAAGAAGCCATCACCGGCGACTTCGCCATCGTCAAAGGCTGGAAGGCCGACCACTTCGGCAATGTGGTCTACCGTCACACCGCGCAGAACTTCAATCCGGTGGTGGCCACGGCCGGCAAGATCACCGTGGTGGAGGTCGAAGAAATCGTCGAGCCCGGCGTGCTGTTGCCCACCGAAATCCACACCCCCGGCATCTATGTCGATCGCGTGATTCTGGGCACGTTCGAGAAGCGCATCGAGCAGCGAACCGTCAGAAAAGCCTGACATCAGCGTCGTACTCGAACCGCTTTCCCCCTTTGTATCTCCGGCGTCCCACGAGCCGGACAGAATAAAAGAGACCCAAGACCATGGCACTCTCCCGCGAACAAATGGCACAGCGCGTTGCGCGCGAACTGCAAGACGGCTTCTACGTAAACCTGGGCATCGGCATTCCGACCCTGGTCGCCAACTACGTCCCGGACGGCATCGACGTAATGCTGCAATCGGAAAACGGCCTGCTCGGCATGGGCGCCTTTCCCACCGAAGAAACCATCGACGCCGACATGATCAACGCCGGCAAACAGACCGTGACGGCGCGCAAGGGCGCGTCGATTTTCTCCTCGGCCGAGTCCTTCGCCATGATTCGTGGCGGCCACGTTGACCTGACCGTGCTGGGCGCGTTCGAAGTGGACGTCGAAGGCAACATCGCCTCGTGGATGATCCCCGGCAAGCTGGTCAAGGGCATGGGCGGCGCGATGGATCTGGTGGCCGGCGCCGACAACATCATCGTCACCATGACCCACGCGTCCAAGGACGGCGAATCCAAGTTGCTCTCACGCTGCAGCCTGCCGCTGACCGGCGCCGGCTGCATCAAGAAAGTGCTGACCGACCTTGCTTATCTGGAGATCGAAAACGGCGCCTTCGTGCTGCGCGAAACCGCACCGGGCGTGACCGTCGATGAAATCATCGCCAAGACCGCCGGCAAATTGATCGTGCCGGATGACGTGGTCGAAATGACGTTCTGATGGACCCGGCAACGCCGCGGTTCTGCAGGATCCGCGTCATGCCGCACGTTTTCGCCACAGCGTAAGCGTTTGCCACACCCGCACCTTTGGTCAGACCGCCCTGCCCCTTCAGCGATGAAGGGGCTTTGCTGTATCTGAGCCGGTGCTTTTTTCGCGTCACCGCCAACACTTGAAACTGCCGTCCAAAAAACCTGAACAATAACTCCAAGAGGTAATAAACGTGGCCGCCGACATCGAAGAAAGCCGCTCCGCCCGCTTTGCCCTGCGTTGCGCCAAATGGGCGGAACGCTGGTTCCCGGACTCGTGGGTGTTCGCCGCCCTGGCCGTGGTCATCGTCACACTTGCCACGCTGGTCATCGGCGCCAAACCCGCGGACACCGCCAAAGCCTTCGGTGACGGTTTCTGGAGCCTGATCCCCTTCACCATGCAAATGGCCTTCGTGGTCATCGGCGGCTATGTCGTCGCCAGTTCGCCACCGGCGGTCAAACTGATCGACCGCCTGGCGCGCATCCCGAAAAACGGCCGCTCGGCCGTGGCCTGGGTCGCGCTGATCAGCATGGTGGCCTCCTTGCTCAACTGGGGACTGTCGCTGGTTTTCGGTGGTTTGCTGGTGCGGGCCCTCGCCCGGCGTACCGATCTGAAAATGGATTACCGCGCCGCCGGTGCCGCGGCTTATCTGGGTCTGGGCGCGGTGTGGGCCTTGGGCCTGTCGTCGTCCGCCGCGCAGTTGCAAGCCAACCCGGCCAGCCTGCCGCCGTCGATCCTGGCGATCACCGGGGTGATTCCGTTCACCCAGACGATCTTCCTCTGGCAGTCCGGCGTGATGCTTCTGGCCCTGGTGGTGGTCTCGATCATCGTCGCCTACGCCACAGCGCCCGGCCCGGCCAACGCCCGCGATGCCAAGGAATGCGGCATTGACCCGAGTTTTAGCCTGCCACCGCTGCCGCCGCGTACTCGCCCGGGCGAATGGCTGGAATACAGCCCGCTGCTGATCATCCTGATGGTCGCGCTGGCGTCCGGCTGGTTGTACAACGAGTTCAGCACCAAGCCCGCGATCACCGCGATTTCCGGCCTGAACACCTACAACTTCCTGTTCATCATGGTCGGCGCGCTGCTGCACTGGCGTCCGCGCAGTTTCCTCGATGCCGTGGCTCGCGCCGTGCCGACCACCACCGGCGTGCTGATCCAGTTTCCGTTGTACGGCTCGATTGCCGCGCTGCTGACAACCGTCAAGGGCGGTGACGCGCAAACGGTCGCGCACCACATCTCGACGTTCTTCACCAGCATCGCGTCCCACGACACCTATGCGCTGCTGATGGGCGTGTACTCGGCGATTCTCGGGTTCTTCATTCCGTCCGGCGGCGGCAAGTGGATCATCGAAGCGCCGTACGTGATGCAGGTCGCCAACGATCTCAAATACCACCTCGGCTGGGCGGTGCAGATCTACAACGCCGCCGAAGCCCTGCCGAACCTGATCAACCCGTTTTACATGCTGCCGCTGCTGGGCGTGCTCGGCCTGAAGGCACGGGATTTGATCGGCTTCTCGTTCGTGCAGCTGTTGGTGCACACGCCGCTGGTGTTGTTGCTGTTGTGGGTGCTGGGCACGACGTTGGCGTACATCCCACCGGTCATGCCTTGATTGAGTGAATAACGCCGGCGGGTGAATGTAGGACCGGCTTTAGCCGGGAAGGCGTCAACGGTCACACCACGAGACTGATGGCGCCAACACCGGCCCCTTCCCGGCTGAAGCCGGTCCTACAGTCGAGGTCACCGCCAATCCCACGGCGTGTACGCGGTTACTTTGCGAAGCTGTATTCCCGCTCCACCCTGGAAACCCGCGTAGTGCACCGCCGATACCACGTAGAACGGCCGCGCTCGCGGATTTCCCGGTGTTGCGGATGTTCCTTCCAGGCCAGGATCGCTGCTTCGTTCGCCCAGTAAGACACGGTGATCCCCAGCCCATCGTCGCTGCGTGCCGATTCCACGCCGAGGAACCCCGGCTGCTGACGAACGAATTCAAGCATCCGCCGGGCGGCGTCGTCATATTCCTGAGCGTCGAGCTCAGTGCGGATTGAAGTGAAGATCACTGCGTAATACGGCACGCCAAAGGTGTTTGCCATCATCATGTCAAATCAACCCCGCCGCGCAGGCCAGCACAAACGCCTCCACCAGCGGCGGGGTGCTGCCCTCCAGCGCGGCGCGTTCCGGTTGAAACAACGTCGCGACGAAGAACGGATGACCGTCGAGTTCCATCGCGCGGACCTCGTCGTCTTCGTCATGGCCCGATACTTTCAGCGGCCCGGCAAACACGTCGGCCTCCAGTTCCTTGCGCAAACCGTAGCGGCAGCGGTAGCGCTCATGAGTTTCCAGTGCGCCGTACGCGGTGGCAATTCGCGAACCCGGGCGCAGGCGAATCGGTGCGAAGGCCTCGACCAGCGAGCAACTCAAGGGCGTGATGATTGCGTTCTCCGATTCCGGCGCGGTCTCGGCATGCTCGGCATCGGCCCAGCCCAGGTGATTGCGCGCGTACTCCAGCAACGCATGCTGAAAGCCGCCGCACGTCCCGAGAAAAGGAACCTGCCGCTCCCGGGCGAAGCGAATCGCCGTCAGCGCGCCGCTCATGTCGCGATAAGGGCTGGCCGGCACGCACCAGATGCCCTCGAACGCCTGCAAGCTCACGCCGTGCCGAACATCCGTCGTCGGCACCCATGTGGCCTGCACGCTAAGCCCCGTTTCGTTCGCCACCCTGTCCAGCGCCACGGGTATGGCCTGATGTGCCGGCACGCTTGGGTCGTAGTCACCTACCAATGCAATCCGGATGTTCTGCCGCTGAGTCATGTGTGCTCCCTGATATCAAAACGCTTTGCGTGAGGTCCGGAGGCGACTATAAGCTTGTGGCCCTGCAATCAGAATGGGCGTCCGGGCAAGTGATCAATGCAGCTGCGCACTATCGAATCAACCATGCCGACCTCACCCTCATCCTCGCGCTGGTGCGGGGGCGGACGCTGGCCAAGGCCGCCGATCTGCTGAAGGTTGATGTCTCGACGGTGTTCCGCGCGGTGCGGCGGATGGAGAAGGCGGTGGGCACAACGCTCTTCGACAAGAGCCGCGCCGGCTACGTACCGACCAGCGCAGCACTGGCGCTCGCCCAACAGGCGGAGAGTGCCGAAAACGCGCTGGCCCTCGCGCAGTTGAGTCTCGAGCAGGGCCGGCAAGTCGTCAGCGGCACTGTGCGCCTGACCTGCACCGAAGCCGTCCTGCAAAGCCTGTTGCTTCCCGCCTTGAGCCGCTTCATGCCGGACTACCCGGGCCTGCGCCTGGAACTGAACACGTCCAGCACCTTTGCCAACCTGAGCCGCCGCGACGCCGACATTGCCCTGCGTCTGACCAACACGCCGCCCGAGCATCTGGTCGGCACTCGCCTGGGCACGGTCGGATATCGGGTCTGTTCGAGCGAGGCCTACGCGCGACGCTGCGGTGATCGGGCCCTCGACGACATGGACTGGATCGCCCCCGACGATTTCCTCCCCGACCACCCCACCGTGATGTGGCGCCGGCAGCATCTGCCCGGCGTTAACCTCGCTTACCGCTGCAGCTCCATGCTTGCCGTCGCCCAACTGGTGCGCGCAGGCATGGGCGTGGCAGCGCTGCCGGATTTCATGGTTCGGGACAGCGAAGTTCAGCCTTTGAGCGAGCCGCTCGCAGGGCATGACACCGGGCTGTGGCTGCTGACCCGGCCAGATTGCCGGGCGCTGCGCTCGGTGTCGGCGTTGTTCAGCGAGCTGACCAAGGCGATTGAGCTGTAAAAAGCGTCTCGCCCCTTCGATACAAAACCTGTGGGAGGTAGCTTGCTCACGAAGGGGCCGGTACATCCGCTAGATCACTCGCGGATGGAAGGCAGCCTTCGCGAGCAAGCTCACTCCCACAAGGGCCGCGTTCGCTGAAGATAGATGTGGGGCGGAACCAACCCGCTCAACCACCCCGCCGCTCCCGGCGAAACTGGCCCGGCGGCATGCCGTGGGCTTTACGAAAGCGCCGTGAAAAATACGCTTCGTCGGTAAACCCGCAGATCTCAGCGATGTGGCTCAAGGATTTGCTGCTGTTCATCAAATGCGTGCGCGCCAGCCGCATGCGCCGCTCCAGGACCAGTTCGGAAAAGCTGTTGCCGGTTTCCTTGCGCAGCAGGTGGGTCAGGTAATTGGGCGACAGAAAGGCCGCCGCCGCGGCATCGGTGAGGGTCATGGCCGGATCGGCGATGTGCGTGCGAATGTAGTCGATCACCCGACTCATCGCATCGCGCCGTCCCCGCCGCTCGGCCTTGTTCGCCGACAGCGCCAGCAACTGCGCTTCGTAGCGATTGCACACTGTGCCGATCAGCTGCAACAGGCAGCCCCGCAGAATGGCGCTGGAGCCCAACTGCCTGCCGCGGTCCATGTCGCGCATCTGCACCAGCAGCGCGGTCACCTCGGCGAAGTCAGCGTCATCGAGGGTGAAATCCAGATGTTCCTGAAACCGGAACGGCGCCAGCTCAGGCGCCTCGGCGACGGGCACGTCTTCAAGGTCCATCGGATCGCACTGCAGATGCTGCAGGAGAAAGTCCTGAGAAAAGTTGATGACGACAAAATTGCCGTCTTCCGGGTGCGGAATCACATGCAGGCGATGGGGCAGGATGAACGCCAGGGTGTTGCGCGGAAACGGCCTGACCGCGCCGCCGATGTGCTGCACGGTGTCGCCGCCGAGGTTGATCTGGATCTGGAAATAGTCATGGCGGTGAGGCGCCGTCAGCGCGGGTCGGGCGGACTTGTCACGGATGTAGAAATCCATGCGGTCGCTGCGCTGCTGCATGCCATAGGTCTGGATGCGGGAGGGATGGGACATCGCTGAAACACCTGAAATCGCGGGTTCGGACTGCCCCCATGGTAGGGCAACGGCGGCAGCCGAACCAAAGGATTCTCAGGCGGGCGTAACGTGGGATCAGCCGATTGTCACATTCAGCTCGGCAATGCCTTCGATCCCGGCGGTGACCACATCACCGCGCTGCAAAGCGCCTACCCCGGCCGGCGTGCCGGTGTAGATCAGGTCGCCCGCTTTGAGGCCGACCGATTGCGACAGGTAGGCGATCACGTCCCTGACCGCCCAGATCTGATCAGACAGATCGCCACGCTGACGGCGCTCGCCATTGACGTCCAGCCAGATCGCGCCGGCTTCCGGATGGCCGATCTCGCTGACCGGGCGCAGCGGCGTGGCGGGCGCGGAGGCGTCGAAGGCTTTGGCCCACTCCCATGGCCGGCCCATTTTCTTGGCCTGGGCCTGCAAGTCGCGGCGTGTGAGGTCCAGGCCGACGCCGTAGCCCCAGACATGGGTCAAGGCGTCCTGCGGGTCGATATTCACGCCGTCCTTGCCGATCGCCACGACCAGTTCGATCTCGTGATGCAGGTCCTCGGTGAGCGGCGGGTAGGCAATCTGGCCTTCAGCGGGCACCACGGCGTCAGCGGGCTTCATGA
Source organism: Pseudomonas sp. PS02290 (assembly GCF_029960075.1). Taxonomy (NCBI): domain Bacteria; kingdom Pseudomonadati; phylum Pseudomonadota; class Gammaproteobacteria; order Pseudomonadales; family Pseudomonadaceae; genus Pseudomonas; species Pseudomonas sp. PS02290. The sequence continues at coordinate 18,334 of NZ_JASCOY010000069.1, read as the reverse complement.
AGAAGAAAGGCGGCTCGCGGTCGGGGTCGTGGCCCATTTCCCGGGCGTGATCGGAGTAATTGCGGCCGACGCAGAACACCCGACGAATCGGAAAACGGTTGGACGTCCCGGCGACCGCCAGGGAGGGTGTGGCAACGGGGGCGATAACGAACTCGGTCATGGCAGTGTCCTTGATTAAAGGTGGCTCGGCATGGGGTTGAGTGTGGCGGTTGATCGCTCAGCCGGGTTGGACAGATCCCATTTGGTTTTGGACAAAACAACGCAGCTCAACGCAACGAGCCGAGCCGACAGATCAGCCACGCCCCACAAACGGCATACCACTGGCCATGACGGTCATGTTCAGCACGTTGGCCGACAACGGCAGCCCGGCCATGTAACTCACCGCTTCGGCGACGTGCTGCACGTTCATGGTTGGCTCGACCTGCAGCTCACCGTTGGGCTGCAAAACGCCTTTGGTCATGCGACCGGTCATTTCGGTGAGGGCATTGCCGATGTCGATCTGACCGCAGGCAATATTGAACTGGCGACCGTCCAGCGCGGTGCTTTTGGTCAGGCCCAGCACGGCGTGTTTGCTGGACGTATAGGGCGAGCTGAACAGCCGTGGCGTGTGCGCCGAAATCGAGCCGTTGTTGATGATTCGTCCGCCCTGAGGCACCTGGCGTCGCATCAGGCCGAAGGCGGCGCGCACGCACAAAAACATCCCGGTGACGTTGGTGTCGATGACGTTCTTCCACTGCTCCACCGACAGCTCATCCATTGGCACCGCCGGTGCGCCGATGCCAGCGTTATTGAACGAAACGTCCAGTCGACCGAATGTGCGTTCAATGGTCGCGAACAACGCTTCGACGCTGGCCGGATCGCGCACATCCGTCGGCACCGCCAGCGCCTGCTGCCCGGCAGCCTCGGCCTGATCGACCAGCGCCTGCAACGGCTCGGGCCGACGTCCGGCCAGCACCACGGCAAAGCCGTCAGCCAGCAGTTGCAGCGCCACGGCGCGGCCAATACCGCTGCCGGCGCCTGTGACCAGAGCGACTTTCAATACAGAAGATGAAGACATGGGCGATTCCTTTTTTGTCAGAGAGCGTTCTGCGGTCGATATCGCCGCACCCACCGCGTATCAGCTGTGAACAGGCGTCAGCACCGGCTTGCCCGCGTAGAACGCCAGCAGGTTGTCGGCGACCATTTGCACCGTGTCGCGGGATGCTTCCGGCGACAATCCTGCCAGATGCGCCGTAAGGACCACGTTGTTCAAGGCTTTCAGGGCATCGGGGACGTGGGGCTCGTCATCGAATACGTCCAGCGCCGCCCCGGCCAGGCGGCCGTGCTGAAGCGCGTCGATCAGCGCATCGGTGTCGACGACACTGGCCCGGGCGATGTTGACGAGGAAGCCGTCCGCGCCCAACGCATCGATGGCCGCCTTGTCGATCAGGTGCCGCGTCGACCCGCCGCCCGGCGTCGCGACCACCAGAACGTCCGACGCTTCGGCCAGCGCCAGCGGGGTCGCGCAATAGTTGAAATCCACGCCCGCCCGGGGTGAGCGGCTGTGATAGTGGATGACCATGTCAAACCCAAGCGCGCGTTTGGCGATGGCCATCCCGACCGAACCAAGGCCGAGAATGCCCAGGCGTTTGCCGGCGAACGAGGGCCGTGTGACCTTGCGCCATTCGCTGCGGCGCACCGACGCGTCGGCCTGGGGAATGTCGCGAACCGCCGCCAGCAGCAAGGCCATCGCATGGTCCGCCACCGTCGGGGCATTCACCCCTGCTCCATTGGTCACCACGATGCCCCGCGCCTCGGCGGCTTCGAGGTCGACACGCTCGTAGCCCGCGCCAATCACACAGATGATCCCAAGGTTCGGCAGCGCCGCCATTTCCTCGGCAGTGAACCCCAACGGGCCACGGGTCAGCACCGCATCAATCTCCTCACCGCCATTCGCCACCGCCTCGGCGCGCATCGCCGGCGTCGGCGCCAGAATCAGGCGAAAGCCGCTGCTTTCCAGAATCGGTAAATACATGTTCACGCTTTCAACCAGCACCAACACCGTTTTCATCATCCCTCCGCCAAGCGAAATTCGTGGTGCTGACAGTAGCGCGAGTGAGAGCGGTTGGGCAGGGGCGAACATGGAAATCCATAGTTATGACGCTGCGCATTAGCCCGGCAGACCCATTAACGTCACACGGAACGCCGACACTTTAAGGCACCCAATACCGGATCAACGGACCAGCTGTGGCCTCAACTGTTTCCATCAAACCGACAGCCATTCCCCCCAAAACGACAACCCCCGTTGCCCGCCATGCCCGTTGCTGTTTAAGGTTTGAGCCCTGCAGCACCTGATTTTTCACAACAAAACGATGTGCCACGCGGTGCGGCAACGGCTGCGCCATGAACGGACTTGCACAAAAAGGAACGTCAGAACCATGTTGAAAGGATTATCCAGAACGTTGAGCGGCGCCGCGATCGCCGGTGTGTTGTTGTCATCCGCCGTGGCCCTGGCGGCCACTGACACCGGCAAAGAACCGGGTCGGGCGCTGGCGGCGAAGATCGGCGTGCCATGGCCGGCGGTCATTGCCCATCGCGGTGCATCGTTCAATGCGCCCGAGGAGACGGTCCCGTCCTACACGCTGGCCCGCGAGCTGGGCGCGGACTACCTGGAGATGGACATCCAGCGCACCAGGGATGGCGTGCTCATCGCGCTGCATGACAACACGCTGGAGCGCACCACCAATATCGCCGAGGTCTACCCGCAACGGGCCAAGGACCCGCTGAACACCTTCACGCTGGAAGAAATCAAGCGCCTGGACGCAGGCTCGTGGTTCAACAAGGCCTACCCCGATCGCGCCCGCGCCACCTACGTCGGGCTGAAGATTCTGACGCTGGACGAGGTCATCGACATCGCCGAAGGCGGCAAGAACAAGCCCGGTCTGTACATCGAAACCAAGGTGCCGGCGCAGTTTCCGGGCATTGAAGAGGATTTGAAGAAGAAGCTCGATCAGCGTGGTTGGCTGAGCCAGCGTCCTGCCGCCGAGAAAGGCTATGTCAACGTCGCCCACATGCCGGGCCGCGTGGTGCTGCAGACGTTTGAAAAACCGAGCCTGGAATTGCTGCAGAAGAGCATGCCCGACACGCCGAAAGTCCTGCTGCTGTGGCTGGGTGATGGCTCCATCGAAACGGCGTCGGGCAAGACCTTCAAGGACTCAGGGGCCAAGGACAAGGCCAGCTTCTACGCCAGCCAGCAGGTGAAATCGAAAGAGGAATTTGCCGCCTGGATGGACTGGGCCAAAGCCCACGGCGCGGTGGGGACCGGGCCGTCGGCAGCGCTGAAGAACGGCGGGGACCAGAGCTACAGTGATCTGGTGCAGCCGTGGATGAACAAGATGGCCCATGATCGCGGGATGATCGTTCACCCGTACACCGTGGATGACGCCGTGGATTTCAAGGCGATCAGCGAACAAGGCGTGGACGGGTTCTTCACCAACCGGGCTTCAGAACTGCTGAAGTTCTACGGTCGGCCATCAAAGGAAAGCATGGACTCAATCCTGAAACGCAGCGGTTTTTGAGCCAGAGACCGCAGCGTGATGTGTAAAGCGCGCGGCTGTGGGAGTGACCGTCTTCAATTCCCGGCCGCGCGGCGTCTGCGCGATGGTGCTCTCATAAGACTTGACGCTGTTGCCGATATTCACGCCGATCAAAACTGTGGGAGTGAGCTTGCTCGCGAAGAGTCCGGTACAGGCGCTAACTATTCAGCGGCCGAAATACCGCCTTCGCGAGCAAGCTCGCTCCCACAAGGCTCGACGTTCTTACGCCAGCTCTGCAACCACCGCCGCCAACGCTTTCGCCGGATCGGCCGCCTGGCTGATCGGGCGGCCGATGACCAAGTAATCAGAACCCGCATCCAGCGCCTGACGCGGCGTCAGAATGCGACGCTGATCGTCCACCGCGCTGCCGGCCGGACGAATGCCCGGGGTCACCAGTTGCAGTGACGGGTGCGCCGCTTTCAGCGCCTGGGCTTCCAGCGCGGAACACACCAGACCGTCCATCCCGGCTTTCTCAGCCAGCGCCGCCAACCGCAGCACTTGCTCCTGGGGCTCGATGTCCAGACCGATCCCGGCCAGATCCTCGCGTTCCATGCTGGTCAGCACGGTCACGCCGATCAACAGCGGCTTGGGGCCGGTGCGCTGATCCAGCACGTCACGGCAAGCCGCCATCATGCGCAGGCCGCCGGAGCAGTGCACATTGACCATCCACACGCCCATTTCAGCGGCGGCCTTCACCGCCATCGCCGTGGTGTTGGGAATGTCATGAAATTTGAGGTCCAGAAACACTTCGAAGCCCTTGGCGTTGAGGGTTTCGACGATGTCCGATGCGCAGCTGGTGAACAGCTCCTTGCCCACTTTGACCCGGCACAGCTTAGGGTCCAGCTGATCAGCCAGATTCAACGCGGCTTCGCGGGTCGGGAAATCCAGGGCGACGATGATGGGGGTCTGGCAGGCGGACATGAGCGGGTTCTCTGGCAAGTCGAAATCGGCGCGCATTGTAGCCGAACATCCCGCAGGGCGGGACCCGGCAATCGGTAAATGCCTGCCCGACCCGCGCCAGGCGTCGTGCATCTCCTACAATTGAACCACTGGACAGCGCCGCTGCTCCAAGCCTTATCACAAGAAGGAGAGCGTTATGCCCTGGTATGCCTGGTTAATTCTGGTCGTTGCAATCGGCTCGATCGTCGGCGGTCTGCTGATGCTCAAGGATTCAGCGAAGAAACTGCCCCTGACCGATGAACAGCTCAAGCGCGTTCACGAGCGCAATGCCGAGATGGACGCAAAAGAAGCGCGAGACCGCTGAACCACCCTGCCCACCGATGCCGCTGAAGCACGCTGTGGGAGCGCGTTTTCAGCGCTCCCCCATCGCCTCAGCCTTATCACCATCACCCGCTGCGCGTTCCCGGCAGGTAATAGGTGCCTTCGTCAGTCGCTCTTCGCACCTTCGCCCTGGGCCACCGCGTGATGAGTGGCCTGCGGCGTCACGGCGATACGAAACGGCTGAAAGATCTTGAACATCTCCCCGTTCTCTCGGAGTTTCTTCAGCAGTTCGCGGAAGCGTTCGCCGCTGATGGGTGCGTCCGGGCGCAACAACGCGTAGTGCCGATACACCTGATCCACGCGGTCCGACACCAGAAACTGATCGGCGTCCTGCGGGTTGTTCGACATGAACGTGCTCAGGTAGGAGCGCGTTACCAGTGCAATGTCCGCGCGGTCACGCAGCACCATCAGCAGGTTGCTGTCGTGGGAATAGGTCAGCGTGGCGTTGTAATTGTCGGCAAGAAATTTCGGGTCGGCGTCGAAACCCGCGAACGCGTAGTGATAACCGCTGAACAGCGCAAGGCGCTTGCCGTGCAACTCCTCGAAATACGTCTGGGTCCTGCCCTGCAAGCGGTGCGCCACGAAAACCTCGGCGTCTTCCAGCCCCATGTCGACATCTTCGTGGGGAATGCCTTTCCAGCCCCAGTCGGGGTTTTCGAAAATGGCCATGTCAAAGCGCGCCTGCTGGAAATCGCGAAACCGGCGCGGGATGGACGTGGGCACCGCTTCAAAGCGGTAGTCGTTCTGCATCGCGTTCAGTGCGCTGATCATCTGCGGCAAAAGCCCGGTGTCTTCACCGCGCTCGGGGCGGATCGTGTACGGCGGGAAATGCGCCGCGCCAATTCGCACGATCTGGGTCGCACCGGCCTGCCAGGCCCACAGCGTTGTGGTCGTGAACAGCAGGGTTTTAAAAGCCATCCGCATCGGCGTGGACATCAAGACAAGGACCTCAGGCGAAACGGAGTACGTAAGCTATGCGTTCGCGATCAATTAGACAACGGTCAAACGGAAGCTAAATCGCCTCTGTCGTTCCAACTCTCGCCCTCCTTGCGCCTTGCTGCCCCCTTTCCCTTTTGGCCCACATCCCGGCTGAGTGCGCGCGATGTCTTTGCAGGACCGGCTTTAGCCGGGAAGAACCCCGACTGAGTGCCACCCGCTTTGTGGGGTGTCGCCCGACGTTTTCCCGGCTAAAGCCGGTCCCACCCTAAAGCGCTGAAGCTGTCCTTGTCCTTTGCGTTATCGACCGCGCTGCGCTTTATATGAGGAGCGGATCCGCATGCAATTTATGCCGAGGCGCGTCAGCCAGGCAAGGGCCGTCCCGGCCATTTGCCAGTCAGGCGCTACAAAAGAAGAGGGCCCTGCAAACCTTCCCGCCTGCCGCGAGTCCCAATCATGGATCATCAGCGCCGGGCAATTGGACGTGACGGCCGTGATGTGGCTACGCTCCATGGCGCTGCCGCAGGTTATGAAACAGGAGTTCGAGATGCCCTATTGGCTGGTGATAGACCTGGAGGCCACCACTGAAGAGGGCGGATGGCCGGTGGCGGAAATGGAAATCATTGAAATCGGTGCGTCGCTGGTCAATCAGGACGGGCGTGAAATCGACCATTTCGAACGCTTCGTGCGGCCCGTGCGCCGACCGTTGCTCACGCCCTTCTGCCGGGAGCTGACGCACATCCAGCAGAGCTTTATCGACAGTGCCTTGACGCTGCCGGCGGTATGGCCACAGTTTGAACGCTGGATTGCTCAACACCGCGAGCGACTGGTCGCCTGGTCCAGTTGGGGCGATTACGATCGGCAGCAGCTGCAACAGGACTGGCGCCAGCACCAGCTCACCAGCGAACTCGCTACCCTGCCCCACATCAACCTGAAACAACGCTTCGCCAAAGCCCGTCACCTGCAAAAACCCTGCGGCCTGAACACTGCGCTGCAACTGGCGGGAATGCATTTTAACGGCCAGCAACACCGGGCACTGTCGGACGCGCGCAATACCGCACGTTTGTTACCGCTGGTGATTCCCGGCTGAAGCGTGACGCATCTCTCAAAGCGGATGACGGCCTTTTGTACGTTCGGCATACTGTCCGGCCTTTTCCAGCCCTTCCCAAGGAGATCAGCCATGTTCAAGGTCAACGAGTATTTCGACGGTACCGTCAAATCCATCGCCTTCAAGCAAGCAGCAGGCGACGCGACCATCGGCGTCATGGCTTCCGGAAAATACAACTTCGGCACCAGCGACCGCGAAATCATGCATGTGATCTCGGGCTCCCTGAAAGTGCTGCTACCGGGCGCCAATGACTGGGAAACCTTCAACGCCGGTGAGAGTTTTAAAATCCCGGCCAACGTCAAATTCGATGTTGAAGCGACCGAAGAAACCGCCTACCTCTGCGAATACCGCAAAGACTGATGCGCACATTCAGGTCGGCACTCAGCCGACCTGCTCCACCCCGGCATTGAATTGCAAGGCCGCCAGCCGCGCGTACAGCGGGTTGCTGGCGATCAGCTCGCGGTGGGTTCCTACCGCGACCAATCTCCCCTGATCCATGACCGCAATCCGGTCTGCGTTCTGCACCGTCGCCAGTCGGTGGGCGATCACCAGGGTCGTGCGACCCTTCATCAACGTCGGCAATGCCTGCTGAATCAGATACTCACTCTGGGCATCCAGTGCGCTGGTGGCTTCGTCGAGCAACAGAATCGGCGCATCGGCCAGCAAAGCTCGCGCGATGGCCAGCCGCTGACGCTGCCCGCCCGACAAGCCCATGCCGCCGTCGCCCAAGTGGGTTTGATAGCCTTGGGGCAGCAGCTGAATGAATTCATGGGCATGGGCAATCCGCGCCGCCGCCTCCACTTGCTCGACGCTGGCCGCCGGGTTGCCGTAGCGAATGTTGTCCTCCACCGAGCCGAAAAACAGCGCAGGGGTTTGCGACACCCAGGCGAAGCAGCGGCGCAAGTCCAGCGGGTCCAGGCGTTCGGCGGGGATGCCTTCGATCAGCACGCGTCCCAGCTGCGGGTCGTAAAAACGCAGCAGCAGGTCAAACAGCGTCGACTTGCCCGCACCGGAAGGCCCGACCAGCGCCAGGGTTTCACCCGCTTCGACGGTCAGGCTCAAGCCGTCCAACGCATTGCGCTCCGGGCGTGAGGGGTAGGCGAAACTCAGGTTGTCCAGCGCCAGGCGACCGCTGATGCGTGCGGGCAGCGTGAGCTGATCACTGGCAGGCGCAGTGATTTCGCTGCGCGCCTGCAGTAATTCGGTGATGCGCTCTGCCGCGCCCGCTGCCCGTTGCATCTCACCGATGACCTCGCTGAGGGTGCCGAATGCGCTGCCGACGATCAGGCTGTAGAACACGAACGCCGCCAGCTCGCCGCCGGAGATGCGGCCGGCGATCACGTCCATGCCGCCGACCCAGAGCATCACGCCGACCGCGCCCAGCACCAGCACGATCACCAGGGTGATCAGCCATGAGCGCTGCAGAATCCGCTTGCGTGCCGTCTCGAAGGCGCCTTCGGCGGTCTGCGCGAAACGCTGCCGATCCTGCTCCTGATGGTTGTAGGCCTGAACGGTTTTGATCTGCCCCAGGGCCTCGGACACGTAGCTGCCGACATCCGCCACGCGGTCCTGACTCTCCCGGGACAGACTGCGCACACGGCGCCCGAAAATGAGGATCGGCGCGATCACCAGGGGCAACGCCACGACCACAATGCTGGTGAGCTTGGGGTTGGTGAAGAACAGCAGGATGATCCCGCCGATGACCATCAGCGCATTGCGCAGGAACATCGACAGCGACGAGCCGATCACCGATTGCAGCAGCGTGGTGTCGGCGGTCAGGCGCGACTGGATTTCCGAGCTGCGGTTGTTCTCGTAGAAACCGGGGTGCAGGCTGACCAAATGGTCGAACACCTGCTTGCGCAGATCGGCGACCACCCGTTCGCCGATCCAGGAGACCAGATAGAAGCGGGCGAAGGTGCCGATCGCGAGGGCGACCACCAGCCCCATGAACAGGCCAATGGTTTCGTTGAGCAGCGTCGGCGAACGGGTCATGAAACCCTGATCGACCATCAGCCGGATGCCCTGCCCCATCGACAGGGTGATGGCGGCGGTGACCACCAGCGCGAGCAACGCACCGATGGCTTGCTTGCGGTACGGCGCGATCATGCGCAGGGCAAGACGAATGGCATGCCGCTGACGGCCGGAAAAGACTGAAGCCATGGAGGACACCCGGAAGACGAATCAGCCGCAGAGCCTACACCTCCCTCCCCGCGCACGCTCGTCAGCTTTCGCTGAACTCCGTCGGCCGTCGTCAGTCAAGGAATGCTGTCACGGCGCGGTCATGCCGGCGTGATTACCATCGATGCGCACTTACCTGATGAGGAGACAGGCCATGAGCTTGCAAAGCAGCAATCAAGAACCCGTGTTCCGCCCTCAACCCGAGCTGCAACTGGGCGGCGCGATTCTCGACAGAAACGGCCAGGAAATCCTGATCACTGAAGAAATGGTTCAGGCGGCCTGTCAGGAATGCGAGAAGTACTGGGTACAGCCCGAAAAACAAGACTGATGTGCAGATTTGACTCCAACCCGGCCATGGCGCCGGGTTTTTTATGGGCGCCGATCAGTCACCCACAACCGTCGCACCCAAGGCCTCGACGATCTGACGCAAGGCCGCTGATTCACCGTTGATGCGCACCTGCAGGCTGTCGATTTCCCGGCGGGGCGGGTAATGCTTGCGCAAGGCGTCGAAGGCAAGGCGTTGGCTACTGGCATCGCCCACCAGACTGCGGCGGAAATCCGCGTCGTCGCGGCGAGGATCGTAAACGCCGCGACACAGCGCGTTCAGTGCCCAGACCGGATCGGTGGCAGCGTCCAGCGTGACTTGCGCCAGCCAGGGCTTGGGCAGCAGGTCTTCAAGACGGATGCTCGCCGGCTGGTCAAGGTGTGCACACAGGGCGTGATAGATCTGCGCTGTGCCGCGCTGCCGGCCGTCGAGGCTGTAGCCAGCGATGTGCGGGGTGCCGATGACGCACAGCTCGGCCAGTTCGACGTCGACCGCCGGTTCTTTCTCCCAGACGTCCAGCACCGCTTGGAGGTCTTCACGTTCCAGCAGCACCTGGCGCAGGGCGACGTTATCGACCACCGGTCCGCGCGCTGCGTTGATCAGCCAGGCGCCCGGCTTGAGCTGCTGCAGCCGGGCGCGGTCGAACAGGTGCCAGGTGGGTGTATCGCCGGTTTTATCCAGCGGTGTGTGCAGGCTGATCACATCGCAGCGGGCGATGATTTCGTCGAGGCTGACGTAATCGCCGCCTTCGCTGGCCTGACGCGGCGGGTCGCAGACCAGAACATTCCAGCCCAGGCCGCGCAAAACCTTGATCAAGCGGCCGCCGACCTGCCCCGCCCCGACCACGCCGTAGGTGCGGCTGGCAAGCTCGACGCCCTCGATTTCCGCCAGAGTGAGCAGGCTGCCCAGCACGTAGTCCACCACGCCACGGGCGTTGCAGCCAGGGGCGCTGGACCATTGAATGCCGGCTTCCTTGAAGTAATCGAGGTCGAGGTGATCGGTTCCGATGGTGCAGGTGCCAACAAAGCGCACCGGCGTGCCTTCGAGCAAGGCGCGGTCAACGCGGGTCACCGAGCGCACCAGCAAAATATCGGCGTCGGCGACGGCAGCGCGGTCGAGCGTGCGGCCCGGATAACGCTGGATGTCACCGATGCCTGCGAAGAAGGCGTCGAGCAGGGGAATGTTTTCGTCGGCAACTATGCGCATGTCAGGGCTCCTGGAGTGGCCGCAGTGTAGGCGCCAGCGCCCTGCCGAGCCAGCGCGATGCGAAAAGCGTCAGCCGGTACGCAGCCAATCAGTCGAGCTTCTTGCGGATCCAGTAGAGGAACTCGCCGTCGCCCGCCTGTTTGTCCACCAGTTCATGGCCGAGGAAGACACAGAATTTGGGGATATCACGCTGGGTGGACGGATCGGTGGCGATCACCTTGAGCAGGCCGCCAGGGGGCAGGTCACGTACCTTCTGGTGCAGCATCATGACCGGCTCGGGACAATTGAGGCCGGTGGCGTCGAGCACGGCATCGACGGCGGGGCTTTCAATGGAATCAGACATGGGGGCAATGGAATCAGACATGAGGGCGCTCCGGAAACAGGCCGGCATTGTCGCTTAATTGATGAGGCACGCCAAATCAGGCGTCGGATGTGCGGTGCAATCCTGTCTGTCAATAGCCATGGACTACGCTGCTGCCTACAAACTTTGTAGGATTCTGCGACATCTTGGCGTTTGGTCATCCCAGACCCTGCACGTATGATCCTTGACATTTCTCCGCAGATTAGAAGCCTATGTCCCTGATAGTTCTACTGCTTCTGCCCTTCGTCGGCAGCTGTCTGGCGGCGCTTTTGCCGCACAATGCACGCAACAGTGAATCCATCCTCGCCGGCCTGATCGCCTTGATCGGCGCGGTGCAGGTGGCATTGTGGTATCCGCAAATCGCCCACGGCGGGGTCATCAGAGAAGAGTTTTTCTGGCTGCCCAGTCTGGGCCTGAATTTCGTCCTGCGTCTGGACGGCTTTGCCTGGTTGTTCTCGATGCTGGTGCTGGGGATCGGCGCCCTGGTGTCGCTGTATGCGCGTTATTACATGTCGCCGGACGACCCGGTGCCGCGTTTTTTCTCATTCTTTCTGGCGTTCATGGGCGCCATGCTCGGGCTGGTCATGTCCGGCAACCTCATTCAGATCGTGTTCTTCTGGGAGCTGACCAGCGTCTTCTCGTTCCTGCTGATCGGCTACTGGCACCACCGCGCCGACGCCCGGCGCGGCGCTTACATGGCGCTGATGGTCACCGGCGCCGGCGGCCTCGCGCTGCTGGTGGGGATGATGCTGCTCGGGCACGTCGTCGGCAGTTATGACCTGGATCGCGTGCTGGCCTCGGGCGATGCGATTCGCGCCCACGTGCTGTACCCCGTGCTGCTGACGCTGATTCTGATCGGCGCGCTGAGCAAGAGCGCGCAATTCCCTTTCCATTTCTGGCTGCCCCACGCCATGGCGGCACCGACGCCGGTGTCGGCGTATCTGCACTCGGCGACCATGGTCAAGGCCGGTGTGTTCCTGCTCGCACGCCTGTGGCCGTCGCTATCGGGCAGCGAACAGTGGTTCTGGATCGTCAGCGGCGCAGGGGCCGCCACGCTGGTGATCGGCGCCTATTCGGCTATGTTTCAAAACGACCTCAAGGGCCTGCTGGCCTACTCCACTATCAGTCACTTGGGGCTGATCACCCTGCTGCTGGGCCTGAACAGCCCACTGGCCGCCGTTGCAGCGGTGTTTCACATCCTCAACCACGCCACGTTCAAGGCGTCGCTGTTCATGGCGGCGGGGATCATCGACCACGAAAGCGGCACCCGCGACATCCGCAAGCTCAGCGGGCTGATCAAGCTGATGCCCTACACCGCGACGCTGGCGATGGTCGCCAGCGCGTCAATGGCCGGGGTGCCGCTGCTGAACGGCTTCTTGTCCAAGGAAATGTTCTTCGCGGAAACGGTGTTCATCACCTCGACCGACTGGGTCGAGATCGCCCTGCCGGTGATCGCCACGATCGCCGGGATCTTCAGCGTGGCCTATTCCCTGCGCTTCACCGTCGATGTGTTCTTCGGCCCGAAAGCCACGCGCCTGCCCCACACGCCCCACGAGCCGCCGCGGTGGATGCGCTTGCCGGTGGAGTTGCTGGTGCTGGCCTGCCTGATCGTCGGCATTTTTCCCACGCACTCCGTCGGCCCGTTGCTGGCCGCCGCAGCACAGCCAGTGGTCGGGGGGGAACTGCCCGAATACAGCCTGGCGATCTGGCACGGGCTGAACGCGCCGATGATCATGAGCCTGATCGCCATGGCCGGCGGTATCGTTCTGTACCTGCTGCTGCGCGGGCCGATCAAGCGCAAGCAAGTCAACGGGCCGCCGCTGATGGGGCGTCTGAACGGCAAGCGCATGTTCGAGCGCGTGCTGGTGTGGAAGATGCGCGGCGCCCGCCGACTGATGAGGCTGCTGACCACACGCCGTTTGCAGGCGCAGCTGTTCCTGATGGTTCTGGCCGCGCTGGTCGCCGGCTTTGTGCCGATGTACGAGAGCGGGCTGAGCTGGGGCGATCGACCGAAGATTCCGGGTTCCGGGGTGTTTGTGATGCTCTGGCTGATTGCGATTGCCTGCGCCATCGGCGCTGCGTGGCAAGCCAAATATCATCGTCTGGCGGCCGTGACCATGGTCAGCGTCTGCGGATTGATGACCTGCGTGACCTTCGTCTGGTTTTCCGCGCCGGACCTGGCACTGACCCAACTGGCGGTGGAAGTCGTCACCACGGTGTTGATCCTACTGGGCCTGCGCTGGCTGCCGCGACGCAACGAAAACGTGCCGCCACCTTCCCAAGCGCGACGCCGGGCCAAGGTGCGGCGGATCCGCGATTTCGTCCTCGCCGTGGCGGTGGGTGGCGGCATGGCGGTGTTGTCCTACGCCATGCTGACGCGGCCGACGCCGAACGCCATTTCCGAGTTTTACCTGAGCCGCGCCTTGGCCCAGGGCGGCGGCACCAATGCCGTCAACGTCATGCTCGTGGACTTCCGTGGCTTCGACACCTTTGGCGAAATCACCGTGCTGGCCGTGGTGGCGCTGACGGTCTTTGCGCTGCTGCGTCGCTTCCGCCCGCCGAAAGAAAGCATCGCCCTGCCGGCCCAACAGCGTTTGCTGGCCCGTGACGTGGTCACCGATCTGGTCAATCCGCGTCATGCCGCCGACACGGCACTGGGCTTCATGATGGTGCCGGCGGTGCTGGTGCGCCTGCTCTTGCCGGTGGCCTTCGTGGTGTCGATGTACCTGTTCATGCGCGGGCATAACCAGCCGGGTGGCGGTTTCGTCGCCGGGCTGGTGATGTCGGTGGCGTTCATCCTGCAATACATGGTCGCCGGCACCCAGTGGGTCGAGGCCAACATGAGCCTGCGGCCGTTGCGCTGGATGGGCACCGGGCTGTTCTTCGCGCTGGCCACAGGGCTGGGTTCGATGGCCCTGGGTTATCCGTTCATGACCACCCACACCGCACACGTGGTCCTGCCGATACTGGGCGATCTGCACATCGCCAGCGCGCTGTTTTTCGACATCGGCGTGTACGCGGTGGTGGTCGGCTCGACCCTGCTGATCCTCACGGCGCTGGCTCACCAGTCGGTGCGCAGCCATCGCCCGACCTCGCTGCCGCAGCCCATTGAACCGGTCCCGACCGACAGCCCGATTTCACAAGGAGCCATCTGATGGAAGAAGTCATTGCCATTGCCATCGGCGTGCTCGCCGCCTCCGGCGTGTGGCTGATCCTGCGTCCACGGACCTTTCAGGTCGTCATGGGCCTGTGCCTGCTGTCCTACGGCGTCAATCTGTTCATCTTCAGCATGGGCAGCCTGTTCATCGGCAAGGAGCCGATCATCAAGGACGGCGTGCCCCAGGATTTGCTCAATTACACCGATCCCCTGCCCCAGGCGCTGGTGCTGACGGCCATCGTCATCAGTTTCGCCATGACCGCGCTGTTTCTGGTGGTGCTGCTGGCGTCGCGCGGTCTGACCGGCAACGACCACGTCGACGGCCGGGAGCTGGGTGAATGAGTGTGATGAACCAACTGATCGTCGCACCGATCCTGCTGCCGGTGCTGACCGCTGCGCTGATGCTGTGGCTCGGCGAGAAACACCGTCCGCTGAAAGCGCGTATCAACCTGTTCTCCACCGGGCTCGGCCTGGCCATCGGCATCACGCTGATGATGTGGGTGCAGAAAACCGGCACCACCGGCTCCATCGGTGTTTACCTGCCGGGCAACTGGGAGGCGCCATTCGGCATCGTGCTGGTGGTCGATCACCTGTCGGCGTTGATGCTGGTGCTGACCGGCATCGTCGCCTTCTGCGCCCTGCTCTTCGCCCTGGCCCGCTGGGATCGCGCGGGGGCGAGTTTTCACGCGCTGTTTCAGATTCAGCTGATGGGGTTGTATGGCGCGTTTCTCACCGCTGACCTGTTCAACCTGTTCGTGTTCTTCGAGGTCTTGCTGGCGGCGTCCTACGGCCTGATGCTGCACGGCTCGGGGCGGGCTCGGGTGTCGGCAGGCCTGCATTACATCACCATCAACCTGCTGGCCTCGTCGCTGTTCCTGATCGGCGCGGCGTTGATCTATGGCGTGACCGGCACGCTGAACCTGGCGGATCTGGCGATAAAAATCCCTCAGGTGCCGGAGGGCGATCTGGGCTTGCTGCACGCGGGCGCGGCCATTCTGGCAGTCGCGTTTCTGGCCAAGGCCGGCATGTGGCCGCTGAATTTCTGGCTGGTGCCGGCCTATTCTGCCGCCAGCGCACCGGTGGCGGCGCTGTTCGCGATCATGACCAAGGTCGGCTTCTACACCCTGCTACGGTTGTGGACGCTGCTGTTTTCCGGTCAGGCCGGTGCGTCGGCGTTCTTCGGCGGGGACTGGCTGATCTGGGGCGGCATGGCCACCGTCAGCGTGGCGGCGATTTCCGTGGTCGCCGCCCAGCGCCTGGAGCGCATGGCCAGTCTGAGCATTCTGGTGTCGGCGGGGATTCTGCTCTCGGCGGTCGGTTTCGCGCAGCCTAGCCTCACGGCGGGGGCATTGTTCTATCTGGTCAGCTCAACCCTGGCGCTGAGTGCGTTGTTTCTGCTGGCGGAGTTGATCGAGCGCTCGCGCTCGGCCAATGACATCGCCCTCGACGAAGACGCCGACCAGTTGCCCAAGGCGCTGGAGTCGTTGCACCCGGTGCCGGGGACCAATCTGGATGACGAGCAGAAAGCCGTGGTCGGCCATGTCATCCCCTGGACCATGGCGTTTCTGGGCTTGAGCTTCATTGCCTGCGCGCTGTTGATTATCGGCATGCCGCCGCTGTCAGGCTTTCTTGGCAAGCTGACGCTGATCAGCGCCCTGCTCAATCCCCTGGGCCTTGATGTGGCGAAGGCCGAAGCCATTCGAGCTGACAGCTGGACGCTGGTGGCGCTGTTGATTATTTCCGGGCTGACGTCGCTGTTTGCCTTCGTGCGTGTCGGCATCAAGCGCTTCTGGACGCCCCAGGAACATGCGGCGCCCCTGCTGCGGCTCAACGAATGCCTGCCGATTGCCTTGCTGGTGGGCTGCGCGGTCGTACTGACGTTCAAGGCCCAGGCGCTGTTGCATTACACCCAGGACACCGCCCAGGCGCTGCATGATCCGCAGCAATACGTGCTGTCGGTCAAGGCAGCCAGGCCGGTACCGGGGCCGGCCTCGGCGACGCCGGAGGTGCAGCCATGAAGCGTCTGTTTCCAGCGCCGCTGTTGTCGCTGTCGCTGTGGGGGTTGTGGCTGTTGCTCAACTTGTCGCTGAGTCCGGGGAATCTGCTGCTGGGTGCCCTGCTGGGCTTTTTCGCGCCGTATATTTTCGCGCCGTTGCGCCCCTCACCGGCGCGGATCCGCAAACCCGGCGTCGCCCTGGGCTTGTTCCTGCTGGTGGGTCGCGATGTGGTGGTGTCCAATCTGGCGGTCGCCTGGGGCGTGCTGCGCGCGGGTCGCCGCCCGCCACGCTCGGCGTTCGTCAAAGTCCCGCTGGACCTGCACGACGCCCATGGACTCGCCGCGCTGGCGATGATCTGCACGGTGGTGCCGGGCACGGTCTGGTCCGAACTGGCGCTGGATCGCAGCGTGCTGCTGATGCATGTGTTCGATCTGGACGACGAAGCGGCCTTCATCGAGCACTTCAAAAGCACGTACGAACGGCCACTGATGGAGATTTTCCAATGAGCGCCCTGCTCACAAACGCGATCCTTTTTACGCTGTCGGTGTTCGCCATCGCCATGGTCCTGACCCTGATTCGCCTGTTCAAAGGCCCGTCGGCGCAAGACCGGGTACTGGCGCTGGACTACCTCTACATCCTGGCGATGCTGATGATGCTGGTGCTGGGGATTCGCTACGCCAGTGATACCTACTTCGAAGCGGCGCTGCTGATCGCGCTGTTCGGCTTCGTCGGCTCATTCGCGCTGGCCAAATTTCTGTTGCGCGGCGAGGTGATCGAATGAATTCGTTGCAGGTTCTGCCGTTCTGGGTCGAAGTCCTGACCGCCGCGCTGCTGGTGCTGAGCAGCCTGTTCGGCCTGATCGGCGCGCTGGGTCTACTGCGCATGAAGGACTTTTTCCAGCGCATGCACCCGCCCGCACTGGCCTCGACCCTCGGCGCGTGGTGCGTGGCGCTGGCCTCGATCATCTACTTCTCGGCGCTGAAGAACGGCCCCGTGTTGCACGCGTGGCTGATCCCGATCCTGCTGGCCATTACCGTTCCTGTGACCACTTTGCTGCTGGCGCGCACCGGGCTGTTCCGCAAGCGCATGGCCGGCGACGACGTGCCACCCGAGGTCAGCGACGGCAGACAGCAGGGGCATTGAGCCTGGGCTGAAGGGGGTTTCCGGACGCAGACGGGCCCTCTACCCATCGCTTGGGCGTGGGGGATGTGGGCGCGATCCGTGTGCAGGCGTGTTGAAGCGCTGTTCTACTCGCTGGCTTTGAACGTCAGCTCGCCCTTGCGCCATTTGGCGGCTTTGGCGGTGGCGGCTTTGAGGACTTTGCTCAGGCCGGTTTGAATCTGTTCGTGGGCGGCGAACACCATGAAAATGCTGTGGGACTCTTTGAAAACGATGCCGTGGCCTTCAGGCACTTCGACAAACGCGTATTCGCCCAGACCGTAGATGGTCATCTTGATGTCGCGGAAGCGGATTTCGAACTTGCCGCCTTCGCGGCTGGGCAATACGGCGGCTCGGAAGTGGTCACCCACTTTGAGTTCCAGCCCGGGCTTATCATCGACCACCAGTGCGGTTTCGGTGTCGATCTCCGACATGTAAATGCCTTCAGGGGATTGTTCGATGACATAAACGAATCGCGCCTGGAACAGCTTTACCAACTTCGCGCGCACGTCTCCGAGCACGAATAATGCGTGGGTATCCAGATTACCTACTGCCAATGTACAAACTCCCAACCAGATAGGAACCCGCCCGGACAGCGGACCGGGCGGGAAAGAAACGAGAAATGGTGCGTCCTGAAGCCGGACGCTGGCGTTAGCATGGATTCTACCGGCAGTGAGTCTATACGGGATATATCCCTTTCGTCCGGTGTGAAGTGGTTTTTGTCAGACGATGTTCAGTGGGACTGGCTTTAGCCGGGAAGAGGCCTGTTTGGGCGCCCTCAATTCTTCGGTGTGATACCTGACGCTTTCCCGGCTGAAGCCGGTCCCACTAAAAGCACGCAGGGTGTCCGTAGGACCGGCTTCAGCCGGGAAGAGGCCTGTTTGGGCGCCCTCAATTCTTCGGTCTGATACCTGACGCTTTCCCGGCTGAAGCCGGTCCCACTAAAAGCACGCAGGGTGTCCGTAGGACCGGCTTCAGCCGGGAAGAGGCCTGTTTGGGCGCCCTCAATTCTTCGGTGTGACGCCTGACGCCTTCCCGGCTGAAGCCGGTCC
>NZ_JASCOY010000068.1:0-28336 GCF_029960075.1 Pseudomonas sp. PS02290 | reverse complement strand
CACGCCAATCTTCACGGTCTGCCGCCAGTGACTCTGATCAACGCCGAGATCGACCCGCTGCGTGATGACGGTGCGCAACTGGAGCAGGCGTTGCGAAACCAGGGCGTAAGCGTGGAGCGCAAGCTGTATGACGGCGTGACCCACGAGTTTTTCGGTACCGCTGCGGTGGTGGAGAAGGCTCAGGAAGCACAGGCCTATGCCGGCGCTCGCCTGAAGGCAGCGTTCTAACAAGCCTCTGGCTGCTGCGATGTCAAACCGTAGCAGCCAGTACCTTGGCTTACAGCTGGGTCAAAACGTGCCTACCGTATGACAGACATGGACCACTGGACGTCCGTTGTAACCGGCGACATCCGACCCAAAACAGACGGCTTAAGCCGTATATCCAGGAAAATTGCTTTTGCTCGAACCCTGACGTCTAGAATGGGTCTGATAGCGGATACTCGTTTAACCTATACCTTTTCGGTGCCTGTACTACACGGACGCACCGCTGCGCAGCCTTTGCTCGTAATGTCACCCTACCTCTTTGGATTGAGCCGGCATGCCCATACCCCCTGCTGATGAATTTGTTTCTTCCTCAAGGGGGAAGCTGACTTCTGACGTTCCACCCATGATCGGTGGGGGCCAAATGGGTGACCTGGTTCGAGGGACTGATTGGTCTCTAACCCCTCTGGGCGATTACAACCGCTGGCCAGCCTCTATGCGCACGGCACTGTCGCTGGTGTTGAACGCCAAAGGCATCGCTGCTTTATATTGGGGAGAACGGCAGTGGCTTCTGTACAACGATGCCTATGGTCTCGCGTTAGGGGATCGGCATCCTTCGGCTTTCGGACAGCCTATGCCTGACGTCCTGACGGACATTGGCCCCGTCCTTGGTCCTCAAGTTGCCGAAGTGCTGAGGACTGGTAAAGGGTTTGCCATCGAGAAGTTGTCCATGACCATGAACCGGCATGGCCATGATGAGGAGACCGTCTGGACCTACAGCTTTTCCCCCATACAGGGCGAGAGCGGTGGGTTTGCCGGCGTCCTGCTTCTTGCTACTGAAATGACTCAGCAGATCCTGGCCGATCGTGAAAGGGATAAAGCCGAAGGGGCTCGCGCGCAGGCGGTTGTCCAGCTGAAGGAGCTGAATGCTCGGCTCGAAGCTGAGGTGACTCGGCGCACCGAGGATCGAAACAGGCTGTGGTTACTGTCTTCCGATATCATGATTCGGTGCACATTTGAAGGGTTGATCACCGCTGTCAACCCCGCGTGGACTGTTTTGTTAGGTTGGCAGACGGATGAGTTGATTGGTCGGACCATTTTCGAACTGATTCACCCCGAGGACCTGGACCATACAATCAAAGCAGTAAACATGTCGGCTAGTGGACATGCTTACAGTCGGTTCGACAATCGCTACCGTCACAGGGACGGCAGTTACCGAAGGATTTCATGGTCGGCCCAGCCTGATGACCAGCAAGTTAACGCGGTAGGACGTGATTTCACGGCTGAGTATGACGCCGCGCAGGCTCTGGCTAAAGCAGAAGAAGCCTTACGCCAATCTCAGAAACTCGAGGCCATTGGTCAGCTCACTGGCGGCGTGGCCCACGACTTTAACAACCTGTTAACAGTAATCAAATCCTCTACGGATATGCTCAAACGGCCGGACATTGCCGACGAGCGTCGGGCTCGGTATGTGTCCGTTATCTCGGACACTGTTGAGCGGGCGGCAAAGGTGACTTCACAGCTTTTGGCTTTTGCCAGGCGTCAAGCATTGAAGCCCTCAGTGTTTGTCGCCTGCGACAGCGTAAAAGACTTGGCTGGGATGATAAGTACCATGGTGGGGTCTCAAGTAGAGATCAGTCTTGATCTCCCTGAGCAAAATCATTTTATCCGTGCCGACACCAATCAGTTTGATACCGCATTGGTGAACCTGGCTCTCAATGCTCGTGATGCCATGCAAGGCCAGGGGCGTCTCACGTTGCGAGTCCGCGCTGCAAAGCAATTGCCTGCCGTGCGATCGCATCCTGCCATTGTTGGCGACTACGTTGCTGTCTCGATCAGTGACACCGGCTCCGGTATCCCCCCAGAAAATCTGGAACAAATTTTTGAGCCGTTCTACACCACCAAGAGCGTAGGCAAAGGGACCGGGCTTGGACTGTCCCAGGTTTTTGGTTTCGCGAAACAATCGGGCGGCGAAATCGTAGTGACAAGTACGGTCGGCCAAGGCAGCACATTCACTCTTTATTTGCCTCGCGTAGTCCAGTCAGCTGAAAGCTTAAACGCTCCTGCTTCTGTTGCGCTCATTAACGGACATGGGACACGCGTATTGGTGGTTGAAGACAATGTTGATGTGGGCACCTTTACGGTCCAATCGCTCACGGACCTCGGTTATGCTCCCTTCCTGGCTCACGACGCCCAAGAGGCACTTGCCGAATTGGCAAAGGATGCCTACCAATTTGATATCGTGTTTTCTGACGTGGTCATGCCAGGCATGAACGGTATCGAATTAAGGCAGGAAATTGAGCGCTTGTACTCAGACTTGCCGGTTGTGCTGGCTACCGGATACAGCCATGTACTTGCGCAGAATGGCGCCACAGGTTTTGAGCTTGTGCATAAGCCTTACTCTGTAGAGCAGCTATCGAGCGTACTTCAACAGGTGCTCAGCGCGACAAGGCAAGGAACGCAATGCCCATAATTTCGTTTTCATCGAAGGAAGAGCCCGTCAGTGGTAGCGTGGTGATTGTCGAAGACGATCCCTTGATGCATCGGTTGATCGTGGAAATCTTTACTGACCTTGGTGCTGACTCCATTGGATTTTTCAGCGCTGACGAAGCCTTGATGCACCTCCTGCAGTCCAAAATTCCCTGTGCATTGCTGATCACCGATTTTACTCTGCCAGGTCAGCTTGATGGCAAGGAACTCGCGATGATGGTGCATAAGCGCTGGCCAAGTACCGCGATTATAGTGACCACCGGCTACGGAACTGAGGTGAGCCGTGACCTGCCTGCCGGAGTCGCATTCCTGCAAAAGCCTTGGAGTTTGGATCAGCTGGTGCAGACAGCCAGGCATATGCTCAAAACGGTCACTAATCGCAGCTAGATATTTAGGGACTTACGTTGAACCCCGCTATGAATATTTAAGCACGGTAACGCGCGAGGTAATCTATTGCGCAGAACCGCTGAACACTTAAGCGGTGTGGTGTTTTACCTCAAAGGGCTAGCGAGTGCAGATCATGTGCTGCGGTGATGTAACCGTCCACCTGTGAGCCCAAATGATAGGAGAACCCCGTGGTCTGCCGCCTGCTCAATTCCAGATATGAACCCCGACGCATGATTCGAGCGATAGGGCTGCCCCTGCAGTTGCAGGAGGGTCTACAGACATGTGTTGAACAGATCATGAGTGCGCACAACATCATAGATCTGAGTCATGCTCATGGCCGTGCCCTAGGTCTGAGCACCGGGTTCGGGATGGTGAACGCTATTACCCGTACGCATTTCAACCTATTGGGTGAGATCTATCAGCGGGCCTTCGACGATCGCCTTGTAATGCTGAGCAACCGGCGCATTCCTTGACCATAGCCTGGTACCGGCCGGGAGATGCTCATTTGATGATGGCCTTTTCCCGCCCGTAACGAAGCAGCGTTCCGATGGGTTTGACATCCATCTCGCGAAAGCCAACAGGCCAGTCAGCCCGACCCTCCAGCTTTCGCAGCTGACGATGTCAATTCAAGGTATGGTCACTGTGACCGTATGAGCAGTGCCCGACGGCGCAAACTCCATCATGGGCGTCTCAAGCTATTAGGCCTGAGACCATTGTACTTCGGCAATTCCATGCCGTTCAGCGAGGGATTTGCTGACAACCTGGACCTTGTCGCGACGGTATTTTGGGATCTGTGCAACCCCTGAGTCTACAGCAGCCCAGTGCCACGCCTCGGCATTGGTCATCGTCTCCGTGTTGACGTAAAAGCTCTTATACGCGCCGTTATAGATGTAGTCGATTCGATAATGGGCAGATTGTGCCATGGGTTGTTCCTTATCCCGAAAGCTGCGGATTGCGCCTATTCCGAAAGTCGCACGCCACCGTAGTTCCAGCAGCCTGTTTCGGTGGAACAATGTCATCAAGCGCAGCTCGTCTCGACTCATACTCAGGAGCGTCCACCAGTCTCTTGAGATTGCCGCTCAGAGTGTGCCGCCTAGCGCCATGCTAAAGCCGCCACATTGCAATACACGGAGTCCACACAAGCTTTGCGCATTACACATGGCGGGCAGTAGCCGGACGGTGAGTAATGGCAAATTATCAGATAAGCTTCCCGCCTTCCCCCTGAAGGATTTTCGACATGCCGACTGGAGCTGTTGACGAGCGTAATTTCCGTAAAATTTTGCGACGCAATGTCGCAGCGCCAGTAATGCTTGGCCTTTTTAGTATCTTGCTGTTCGTTTCCTTGATTGCCTATCTTCTCGATCAAATCGACTGGGTCGAGCACACGGATCGTGTGATCAACAATGCCCATGAAACGCAGAAACTCGCCGTGGACATGGAAAGTGGTGTTCGAGGGTATCTTCTTAGCGGTGATGAGCGTTACCTCGATACTTATGAGCTTGCCCGAGTCCGTGTTCCTGAGAGTATCAATGCGCTTCAGGCCCTGGTGTCGGACAACATTTCTCAAGTAGATCGGTTGCAGCGCATCGGAGCGCTGCAAGCGGCCTGGGCAGATCGGGCGCAGCGGATCATTGAAATACGGCGTAGCAACGGCGATGTCGAAAGTATCTTGCGAATGGGTAAAGGCAAGCAACTCGGTGATGAGATGCGTTCGGAGTTCAGAGACCTGATCGCGATGGAGCAGGGGCTGAGAATCTTGCGAACTGAATCGGTACATCGCACGACGTTCATTACGATCAGCACGTTCGTGTTATTCACCTTGGCTGCAAACCTTATTCTCGCCTATTTCGGTCGTAGAGAGCTCATACAGCTCTCCACTTCGTATACCACTATCGTGGACGCCCAAAATCAAAGCAAAGCCAGATTGGAACACGACGCTTGGCTCAAAGACGGGCAGAGCCAGCTCGCTCAGCGCGTATTGGGCGAGCTATCCGCGGATTCGGTTGGAAAAAATGCACTGGAGTTTTTTGCCGAATACTTGGGCGCTGTGGTCGCTGCCGTTTATGTCCGGCAGCCGTTCGGCGATTTTGTACGCGTGGCAAACTTTGGGTTTTCACGCGAGCAAGCTTCAATGGGCCAGGCATTTCAACTAGGGGAGGGCTTGATCGGAAAAGTTGCGGAGCAAAATCACATTGTTTCGCTGAATGATCTTCCTCCAGATTACCTAAAAGTAAAATCCGGCCTGGGCGATGCCCGACCTACGAGCGTACTAATCGCGCCGGTAGCCAACGATGATGGGGTCAACGGCGTCATTGAGCTGGGTTTCCTAAGAGCTTTGGAACCCAAAGACGCGGAGCTGCTGAAGCTGGTGATGCATGATGTTGGGGTAGCGGTAGAGTCTGCACGGTACCGGCAGCGCATTCAGGAAATCCTGGAGGAGACGCAGCAGCTGAACGAAGAGCTTCAGGTGCAACAGGAAGAGCTGCGCACCTCCAATGAAGAACTGGAGCAGCAGTCTCACGTACTGAGAGAATCTCAAGCCAGTCTAGAGGTTCAGCAGGTTGAGCTCGAGCAGACAAACGAGCAGTTGAGCAACCAAGGGCTGGAGCTGGCCCGGCAGCGCGACAGTCTTGATAGGAAAAACGAAGAGCTTCAGCTGGCTCAATCAGAGCTCGAAGCCAGGGCGCAAGAGCTGCAGCGTGCGAGCAGATACAAGTCCGAATTTCTTGCGAACATGTCACATGAGCTGCGCACCCCCCTCAACAGCTCTCTGATTTTATCTAAACTTTTGGCCGATAACGCTGGTGAAAATCTCACGCAGGAACAGGTCAAGTTCGCAGAGTCGATCTATTCTGCGGGCAATGACTTGCTGCATCTGATCAACGACATTCTTGACATTGCGAAGGTCGAAGCGGGCCGATTTGATTTATTTCCCAGCGAAATCAGCACTGCGCGTTTAGTCGAGAATCTGAAAAATACGTTTCAGCCACTCGCGGGCCAGAAAGCGCTCCAATTTTCCGTTGAGTTGCAAGAGGGGGTAGCACCCCTCATATACACGGACCAGCAGCGTTTGGAGCAGATACTCAAAAACTTGTTGGCCAACGCGATCAAGTTTACAGAGAGCGGTCGTGTGGAGACGACGGTTTCGTCTCAGCCAGGCGGGGGTGTCGCGTTTACTATATCAGATACAGGCATTGGCATTGCGGCTGATCAAATCGAGCGTGTTTTCGAGGCGTTCCATCAAGGAGACGGTTCAACTAACAGGCGTTTTGGCGGCACTGGGTTGGGGTTGTCGATCTCCCGTCAGCTAGCTGAACTGCTGGGGGGGACTATCACCGTGACTAGCGCTCCAGGCAAGGGCAGTGTCTTCACGTTGACGATCCCAGAACGTTTCGATGGCGAGATTCTCCCGGCCATGGTCGTGCAGGCAATTTCAGTAGCGATGCCGGCCTCGCTACCGGCGAGCGATACCCGTGCTTCACTTGCTTCGATCCCCACCTTTGCAGACGATCGCCAATACGCGCCGTTCGACAAGCGCGTGATCCTAGTTGTGGAGGATGACGCACGCTTCGCTCAGGTTCTTTATGATCTTGCTCACGAGCAAGGGTACCAATGTCTGGTGGCCCACGGTGCAGATGAAGGGGTTGAACTGGCATCGAAATTCTTTCCGGATGCCGTTCTTTTGGATATGCGGTTGCCAGATCATTCTGGGCTCACTGTGCTTCACCGCCTGAAAGAAAACGCTGCCACGCGGCATATTCCGGTCCACGTAATATCCGTTGAAGAACGACAGATGACTGCCATGCAGCTTGGCGCTGTCGGTTATGCAGTCAAACCAGCAACGTTGGTCGAACTTAAAGAGGTATTTGCCAGACTGGAGTCAAAACTTGCTCAAAAGGTCAAGCGGGTGCTTCTGGTTGAGGACGATGCCCGCCAGCGCGAGAGCGTAGTCAGATTGATCAGCGACGATGATGTTGAAATCAGCGCGGTGGAGTCGGGGGAAAATGCGCTTGTCCTCCTGCGCCGAGAAGCATTTGACTGCATGATTATCGATCTGGCACTGCCAGACATGACGGGCAACGACTTGCTCAAACACATGTCTATGGAGGCTTTGCCATCTTCGCCGCCGGTGATTGTCTACACAGGGCGATCTCTCACCCGGAAAGAGGAAGCAGAATTACTCCGTTACTCCCAGACGATTATCATCAAAGGGGCACGCTCTCCTGAACGCCTTCTGGATGAAGTGACCTTGTTCCTGCACAAGGTAGAAAATACCCTCTCCAGTGATCGGCAGAAGATGCTGATGGTGGCACGCAACCGCGATAGAGCCTTCGAGGGTCGCACTATATTGGTAGTGGACGACGATGTTCGGAACATCTTTGCGTTGACCAGCGCCTTGGAGCAAAGGGGGGCTTTGATTGTGGTAGCTCGCAATGGCGTTGAAGCTATTGAGCGACTCCATGGAGCGGAGCATGTCGATCTTGTGCTCATGGACATCATGATGCCGGAGATGGACGGCTTCGAGGCCACACGGCGTATTCGGCAAAATCCGGCTTGGCGAAAGCTACCCATCATCGCGGTGACTGCCAAAGCAACGAAAGAAGATCAAGACCGATGCTTGGCGGCAGGTGCCAATGATTATCTGGCAAAACCCATTGAGCTTGGGCGACTGTTTTCATTAATTCAGGTGTGGATGCCAAAAATTTAAAAGCTCACGTTCAGGCACTGCCAGCTTCAATGTTTATGTATAGAGGCTGGCTGCCGTTCAACTTTTTCAGTTGCAGCTCCGTAGAACCTTGATGGGAGACTGAACTGACAATCCTTGTTCGCTACTAAGTTCGATCAGCCCGGGGCGATCATCGGGATGAAGCGTCTCCACGATCTGAGCCAGTGGGATTCCTTCCTTGCCCAAAGCAGCGTCCAAACCAAACGCCACAGCGAATGCCTCGTCCACCGTAAAGCGATCCAGTTTCAGGTCCCATATCCAGCAACCAATGATGGCTCCAGCTGCTAGCGCAAGCTGCACACGTTGCACGTTTTCTTTGGTCAGCGCTGCACTGACCCGCAGCCGTTCTTCGGCGGTTCTTTGCTTAGTGATGTCAATCACAAATCCGGGAAAGCTGGTCCGTACGCCGTGTTCATCGGAGCCGACGCTGCCATGGGCCTCAAGCCAGTAATACCGACCACCAGCGCGCTTGACTCGGTATTGATGTCTATAGGCGCCACCGCGTATCACGGCCTCTGCGATCTCAGTGTCTAATCCTGGTCGGTCCTCTGGGTGAACGTTCTCAAGAACCTCGTTGATGGTCACTGCCTTGTAAAACAAGGCTTTCATCAAGCCCAAACGCCTCGGTAAAACCAATATCCACGGAGAAACTGTCCCGGATTGGGTGCCAAGCCCAAGTGCCTACGATTCCGCCTGCCTTGAGCGCAAGGTGTACATGCTCGATGCCTCTATTCGCCAGGAGCTCGTGTGAGCGTAGACAACGTGTCTCAGCCAGCTGTGATCGCAGACTCTCAACCTCAGAGCGAAGGGTCTCGATTTCCGAACCAATGGCTTGCGCAGCAAATGCTATACGCGTGGGAACCTACAAAGGCTTTTTGGAGTGCCTGCGGTGTGCAGAAGGCTGGCACCTTAAAAAATCCCTTGCCACCTAGCCAATAGGTGCAAAGCGATTTCAATAGCCTCCCTGCTTTTTCTGAATGAATATCTTACGTGGCATGTCTCATGCGCTGACGGCTCCATTCCGGCGCCGGCATTGTCAGGACTCCCCACATGACTTCACCTCTTAACGTCGTAGCGATCATGAAAGCCAAGCCAGGCATGGAAGCGCAATTGAAAAACCTGCTGCAATCAGCCCTGCCGCAATTCCAGCAGGAGCCTGGGTGCCAGGCCTATGCGCTGTTGACGGATATTGAAGACCCCACCCGCTTTGTTTCCTACGAAAGCTGGGACAATGAAGCGGCACTGCAAGCGCACATGATGGCTCCGACCCTGACAAACGCTATGCCGGTTCTGGAAAATATCCTAGCCGAGCCCATGCAGCAGATTCGCCTTAATCAATTGCCGGGTAGCACCGTCTAGGTCGTGGTATGCCATGCACGCGGGATTGACATCCGATTAAAGGGAATCAGTCATGAAACATATTTTCTTCACTTCGTTGTTTGCTTTTAGCCTGACCGCTGCAGCAGCACAGCAAAGCCTCAATCTTCCAAGCTGCGACATCCAAAACCAACAAGAAATAGCCGGGGAGACCGGAGCGCAGATCAGCGATCCAGGACAAGCACATATCTCAGTAAGAGCCAATGTTCTAAGTGCCGATATCAGTACCTCAAGAAAAGTCCGTCGTATTACCGAGGTTGAAGCACAGCGTATGGTGAAGCGTGTAGAGAACGTCCGGAATGAAACTAATCGGTTCGTCGAGCAGCAGGGTTTCTTGAGCGCGGCAGAGAAAGCTAGCTTTGACCGTGAGTTCGATGCCATTGCGACGCAGCTGTGTAGGTAAGAAAAACTGAACAACGCTCAATCCGGCACGAGTGGGGCTGTGGCCGTAGAAGAATACCGTGATCGTACCCCTAATCGAGCAGGAAAAGCGGCTATTGCGCCTGAGGGCTTGATGGCTGATGGTAACCACGGCGACAAGTCACCCGTTCCACCATCAGCTACACAAATAACCAAAATGTCGCTTCATCCACAAGCCCGCCCCGTGCGGGCTTTGTCAGTAGCAACAGGGCATTATCGGACCTCAGATCGTGCAGGAAAATCAGCCGTGACCAATCTTAGTGAAACGCTTCGTGCAACTGCCAGAAAATGGCGAAATGCTAACCAGGATCACCGTGGCGGCGTCGTGCTGATCTGGCAAGGCGCGGTGTACGGCTGGAAGGACTCCTTGCGTGACGCGAGCGATGAGAGCCCAGGCGTATACGCTGTGAATGAAACAGATCACATTTTCATTGCCGAAGGCGGTGATGAATACAACGGTGCAAAATGCTGGGTAGCGGCTGTTTTTGAAAAAAATTAGTAGGGGAGGGCGATGAGTACGAAAAAGCAATCTGCCCCGTATCCATTCCGACTGGAAGTCAAATGTGGGGTGGCATGTCCGAGCAAGGCTCGGACTTCGTCGGTTGACCTATGGACCGAGCGCCCTGGGCCATCAATCCGAGAGCAGTGCATGCATGTCCTCCGCAAGCAAGGGTGTGCTCAGCAGAATGCCTTGAGCATAAGGACAGCCTAGAATTCTGAGCTGAGCCATCTGGCTTTGCGTCTCTACCCCCTCAGCCACGATTGCCAGATCCAACACCTGGCCCAACGACAAAATACTTTTGACGATGGCAACGCTGCGCTCATGGCTCATCATACGGAAGACGAATGAGCGATCGATTTTGATGACATCAATAGGGTAGCGGTCGATATAGCTCAGGGAGCTGTAGCCCGTGCCAAAATCGTCCAACGCGACGCGAATGCCCTGAGCTCGAAGGGCTACCAGAGTCTGGAGCACAACATCCGGTTCATGCAGAAATACCGACTCGGTGATCTCTATCTGCAGAGTGCAAGGGTCAAATCCGGTCTCGTCAAGTATATGGGCAACTTGAATAGCGAAGCCCTTGCGGTTCATCTCGACCCCCGACACATTGACGTTGAGCTTGATGGTTTTCTTCGGGAAGCTGTCGCGCCACCTCCTGACCTCACGGCAAGCATTGCGCATTACCCAATGACCAAGGTCGTGAATGACGCCAATGTCCTCTGCCACGCTGATGAAAACATCCGGTGTGACATTTCCCCAGATCGGATGGCGCCATCGGATCAAGGCTTCAACCCCCACGATGGCCTCAGTTTCTACAGAGAAGATCGGTTGGAATACCAGGTAGAACTCATCGGCTGTGATCGCATGCTTGAGCGCGCTTTGCAGCATCAACATGTCGATCGAGGCCTGCCGCATCGACACATCGAAGATCGCAAAGCGACCACGCCCTTGTTTTTTGGCCGAATACATCGCCACATCCGCATCTCGAATCAGGTCCTCAGCTGTGTTGTGATGATTATCCAGGGTCGCGATGCCAATGCTGCAGGAGGTAAACAGCGTCTGGCCTTCGATCTCGATGGGTAGGCCAAGCGCTTGTATAATTCGTCCGGCAGTCTCGACAGCCTGTTTCTGGTGGTCTTCGCCGGTAAGTAGAACGGCAAACTCGTCGCCGCCAATCCGCGCAACCACCGCCTCGACGTCAATAGAATAATGCAACCGCTCCGCAACCCGTTTGAGCAACACATCACCAGCGTGATGACCTATGCCGTCATTGACGTATTTGAACCGGTCGAGGTCCATATACAAAACTGTAGCCGTGCTACGGCTGCCGTCGCCCTTTCTACTTAGGGCTTCCTCGATGCGGCTTGTGAAGTACGCCCGGTTCTTGAGTCTTGTGAGTTCATCGTGAAATGCAGCGTAGGACAACTCCTCCTGAATTCTCTCGCGCTCCACCAGCCGTGACTGGAGCGCCACGCGTTCCTCACGATCCATCTGTGCTTGTTGCAATGCCTCCTCAGCTTCTTTTCGCTCAGTGATGTCTCGCTGCACAGACACCCAATGAGTAAACCAGCCGTTCTCGTTTGCCACCGGTACGATGCTCATTTGTACCCAAAATCGAGTCCCGTCGCGTCGTGCGTTGATCAGCTCGACTTCGATGGGTTCCCATCGCTGCAACGACGCTCGCAATTGCCGAAGCGTGTCGCGGTTGCTCTCCTCGCATTGCAATATGCGAGGGGTCTGCCCTATGACCTCTTCGAGGGAAAAACCGGTATTCGCCAGAAACGCCGGATTGCAATAAACGATGCGCGGTCCCGGCATGTCGATGGGCTCGGCCTCTGTAATCAGGATGGCGTCCTTTGAATTGACCACCACCGACTCCAATAAGCGCAGGCGTGCGGCAGAATCATTTACCCGCGTTGGTTGGAGGGCGGCATAGAGGTCGGCAGCGTGAGTTCGCAGAAGGCAGATCTGCGCGGCGCTAAGTCCCTTGCGGGGTAGCGGAACTGTCATCAGCACCACACCAGCAAGACGCTCAGCAGCATCTTTGACGGCAATGCAGACCTGAAAAAAATCGCCGATCCCCCGCTCGAAACCTATAGGGAGAACGGCGTTGCCGACCATAATTTCATTGAGATCGACTACGTCGTCGTAAGACAACACGAATTTCAGCCAGGCATCGATAGCTTTTTCGATCTTAAAGTCTGGCGCGGATCCGTAGGTGGATGCGATGCGCCAGTGCCCGCCTTCGTGCAGAACCAAAACGGCGCCAGAACAGGCTTCTAGGCAGGAAGCAGTGCTTACGAAATTATCGAGAGCTGTCTTTTCATCCACGCCGGGGCAAGAATCTGAGGGCATGTGCAGTACCTGCAAGCGAGCTTGAAAGTGGTACAGATAAGGCCAATACCAAGTCGATGAGATTGGTTATAGCTGTCTTGCAGGCACTACGCTATCCCGCTGATTCAGAGGTGGCCGGCCTCTCAACCAACGTGTTCAGTGAAGACGAATCCAGTTTGAATGCAACATGATTTTTAGGGTTCGCTAGCCATGGTTTTGCTCAAGCAAGAACTTGATTGTCCTGTTCAAAACAACTGCACGGCTTGTCACCGAAACGTAGCCGTGCCGGTAAAAGCGTTGGCCGGACATTGCATGGGCGTTTGGTCCCTACAACCCACGCCGTCAGAGCTTGTTGCTGAAATTGCAATGCATGCTGCTATTGAGGGGAATACTCAAGGTTTCATTCGTCCCGTCGATAGTATTTTCATGTCAATGCGAGTGACCGTCATATTCAATAACCGGTTGAAAAACAGAATCCAGCAGTTGGAAAAACGGCTGGGAGCTCTGGAGCAGGTCAAGGCGACACTGGATCTCGAAACCGTGGCGGTCACGCTGGATGCGGCAGGCGTAATCCTGGAGGTAAATGCCCTGTTCGAAAAAGAGCTGGGATTCACTCACGCTGAATTGTCCGGTCGGACCCTGCGGGAGTTCAGCCCCGCTGAGCTGCACGGTGATGTCCATCAGCGCCGCGCGTTGGAGGCAATTGCCAAGGGCAAGCATTACAGTGGTACCTTGCGCCTGTGCAGCCGTGAAGGTCGTCATGTCTGGCTGCGGGCAATGGTTATACCTTTCGCCGGTGAGAGCGGACGGGTCGAACGCATCGTTTTGTATTGCAGCGTGCTGACAAGGACCATTGAGGCTTCAAGGGAGAATGAAGCATTGGTGGGGGCCCTGATGCGCTCCACTGCCGTCATCGAGTTTTCTCTGGATGGGTAGTCCTGACGGCCAATCAGAATTTTCTGCACGCCATGGGCTATTCATTGCCCCAAATCCAGGGCCAGCATCACAGGATGTTTTGCCTGCCATCCGATGTCGGTTCAACAGAATATGAGCAGTTTTGGCAGACCCTGCGCCAGGGCTCGTACGTCGCCGGGAGGTTTTGCCGATTGGATAAATCTAACAGGGAGGTCTGGCTGGAGGCTTCCTACAATCCGATCGTAGATGCCAACGGCAAGCTGTACAAGATAGCCAAACTCGCTACCGTAATCACCGACCAGGTCAACCGTGAGCGCGCCATATCGGAAGCAGCTGGCATGGCTCACGATACGTCTGTTCAAACAGACGCCAGTGCACAGCAAGGCCGCGGAGTTATCCAGAATACCGTTACAACCCTCAACACGCTTTCGGCGTTGATGGAAGATGCGGCGCATGGCATTGAGGCGCTGGATGCACAGAGCCAGGAAATCGGCACCATTGTCAAAACCATTGGCAGCATCGCGGACCAGACCAACCTGTTGGCCTTGAACGCAGCAATCGAAGCAGCACGCGCCGGAGAGCAGGGCCGGGGATTTGCTGTAGTCGCTGACGAGGTCAGGCAACTGGCCCTTCGAACCACTCAGGCAACGGCAGAGATTGTTGAGGTCGTGAAAAAGAATCAGATCCTCGCGTCCACTGCAGTGGACATGATCGGAAAAAGTAAGCAGCAGGCCGGTGCGGCGCTGGAGTTGGCAAGCGAGGCGGACGAGGTGATCAAGGACATTCAGCAGAGTGCCAACAGTGTGGTGGCAGCCGTTGAACAGTTCTCGGGCCAAGCCAGATAGTGATGGTTTTAAAATCAGGCTTGCCCAGCAATTCGCATTTACCACTCGGTTAGGCGCGATATCCAGGTGATCCTATGCTCGATGCTCTCAAACAATCCATTCGTAATCTGCACCTGGCTCACTGGGCCAGCCTTGAAGATGAATGTGATGCATTACTCATCAGGATTGAGCAAGCACGAAGAACACGTGTTGTGACTGACGGGCAGGCCATGCAGTTGGTCTATGATGTCCGAAACGAACGCTCACGTTGCTTTCGCAGCGTGAATCGTTGCCGCATCAAGGGCTCCGCTTCAAGTTGATTTTCCTTTGACCCCAATTCACCAGGTGCGGCTTTTCGAGACAGGACCGATGACTGAATGAGCGATCCTCGTCCAATTCAGCTGCCGCACTTGTGGTTGATCTTCTTCTCAGGTATGCCCTGATGCTCGGCTATCGAGACAGGTCGACAATTTTTGTCTGATGCAGCCGGTAAGTATCAGGCATTGACTGACCCTCTACAGCATTGCGGCCTTTGCTTTTAGCGAGATAGAGAAGTCGATCTGCTTCTGCCAGGGCGGCTGTATAGGAATCCTTTATAGGTGAATTAATCGCCACCACGCCGGAACTGATCGTCAGGATGCCCAGCGAGCTGCCGGCGTGATCAATGAGTGCACTGGCGATGGACAACCTGACATTTTCGGCGACGCTCAAAGCGCCGGCCAGATTCGTCTCAGGCAGCAGGACCACAAATTCCTCCCCACCATACCGTGCGGCAAGATCGCCCGGCCGATTGACGCAGGTCCCGATGATTTCTGCCACCTGCCTCAGGCAGTCGTCACCCTGCAGATGGCCATAGTGGTCGTTGTATTGTTTGAAC
Organism: Pseudomonas sp. PS02290; assembly: GCF_029960075.1. NCBI lineage: Bacteria > Pseudomonadati > Pseudomonadota > Gammaproteobacteria > Pseudomonadales > Pseudomonadaceae > Pseudomonas > Pseudomonas sp. PS02290. The sequence continues at coordinate 13,283 of NZ_JASCOY010000068.1, read as the reverse complement.
CAGTCAATGTCCAACAGGATAATCGCTATGGTTGAGTTATTTCGCCTGGCCCGCCCCCACTCCTGCTGCAAGGTAGCATCGAAACGCCGTCTGTTGGCCAGATGCGTCAAGCTATCAGTCTGAGCGATAATCTCCAGTTCATTTCTGGCGACGTTCAGATCACCCTCCGCGGTGATTAGCTGCTGGATCTGCCGGTATAGCAGAATGCCCAGCAAGCACAGAGCCAACGTGATCATGCCGATCAAAGCCATGGATCTGTACGCATAAGCCCACCAGGGCGCGAAGACATGTTGGTACGACACACCTGCAGCTGCAACGATGGGTAGGCCGGACACCCGTCGATAGGCATATATCCTTTCCACGCCATCCACCACAGACTTGATTACGGCAGTGCCATTGTCGCTGTATGGCAGATAGCGGGTAAATATATCCCCCCTGGCCACATTGGTCGTCATCAGTGCAGTCAATGTTGGCCGGCGAGCCAGCAGATCACCATTGTTCAATGCGAGAAAGATAACGCCTTTGTCGTCTACATCCATTCGCTCGAAGAACGCTTGAAAATATGCGACCGGGACCGTCGCCAAGGCGACACCTGCAAACTCCCCATCAGGAGTATTGATACGCCGACTGATCGGGATAACCATATCTCCCGTACTGCGGCTTTTTACAATTGAGCCAACATGAATTGATTCATCGGTGTGGTCGCGGTGATAGGCAAAATAGGCGCGGTCGCCGTTGTTTTTTTCCTGCACACTGTGCGCAAAGGAATTGGTGACCCACTGACCTTGGGCATCGTAGATAAACAGCCCTTGAAGTCCTTCCACGTTTATCACGTCCTGAGCCATCAGCTTCGTCAGTCGTAACAACTGTTCTCCCGCTACACCATCGTGTTCCACACGCTCAACAAGATCGCGCAGCGTATTGTCAGCCTGGCGTATTGTGTCCTGAGCTTGCTGTTCAGCAGCTAGAACAATGTTTGAAACTGCAATTTTGGCATTAGCGATGCGCTCAAGCCTGGATTGATTCATCTGCCACGCTGTAGCAAGCATCAACGATAAACATACAAGCGCAATGAAGCCAATCAGCGCCCTGGTGAGCGCCGAGGGTGAAAGCCTCGGTAAGGTAAAATATGGAGGCTTCATAGGTTGTCATCAAATTGGCGGTCAAATGGCCTATGCAGTTTTTGTACCCGAGCTGCGTGGACTGGCGCCGAGCTAGCATCTCCAGGCCATCGCGGTGGACCGAGGTAGCAGAACCAATTTCGCTTTGGCGTCGACTAAATCGAAGGACGGAGTCATGCCGCGACCGCCCAAACATGACCCTCCGCCAGCGGCAAGCCGCCAAGACTGAGCTACGAATAGTACCGAGCTACGAAGAGCGCCTTGGCTAGAGTCAGAGGATCCAAACCTAAACCTGCCCGCCGAGTGCGCTGCTCTGAGGGAGATACTCAAGGTTTCCCTCGTCCCGTCGATAGCATTTCATGACAATGCGAGTGTCCGGGATGTCCATCTGCCGGTCACAAACGAGAATCCAGCAAGGAGAAAAGCCGATGAGGACTCTTGAGCAAGTCAAGAGTGAATCGGGATCTTGGACCCATGGCGGTTACTTGGACGCAGCAGTGCCGATCAACCATTGTGTGGAAGCTGCGACGGGCGCTGTCTGATGCCTAATAAAGAGCGGGTCGGCTGGGTGGCCTGCCCACAAGGCGCAGTATCTCAGGGCAAACTAATGGGCCGTACGCTATTTCGGCGATAGCGCCAACCTCCGTTGGCATGCCCATAAAAATGAAGCTCCCTAGAAAAAGCAATCTTTTCTATTGAATGAATAAACAGGTTCTATAACCGACGCCATGGCCTTATGGGAAGATGGCCATATGATATTACGTGCTGCTAGCTTGGCCTGTGAGGCTGCCCATGACCTATTTACGCTTACCCAGTCCATACCGTCTGATACAGCTGCTTTTTCTCACCCTGCTTACCGTCATGGCCCTTTCCATTCTCTGGGAGTTTGAGCTGGAGGCATGGGTGATGCGAGGGCTTGGCCTTCACTATGACGGCATTTTTGAGGAAGGAGAAAGGTTACGTTTCGTACTGACATCTACGGGTTTTTCACTAATCGCCTTGATCGGGCCGGGAGTGATGCTCATGAAAATGATCAGTAATGCCCGACGCAATTACCTTCAACTCGAAGGGTTGCAGTCCCATACAGAGAAGCTGGCAAGGTACGACTCACTCAGCGGCCTGCTCAATCGGCGTGCCTTTATGGAGCTTGTAAACGAGCAACTCGCTCAGCTAGAACCTGTGATTGTGATGCTGATCGACCTTGACTATTTCAAGGCGGTTAACGATCAGCGCGGGCATGCAACGGGTGACGCAGTGCTCATTGAGGTAGCAAAACGACTGGAGGAGATTGCAATCAAATACGGCGGCATCGCTTCGCGTCTAGGAGGCGATGAATTCTGCGTCGTATTTACCAGCCGTAGAGAGGAACGCGAGCTGGGCGTCATTGCCGCAGATGTGATTTCGCGAATAGGGGCCCCTATGCTCGAGAAGCTTCGACCCTTCCGACAGGGAGCTACAGTTGGCATCTCTCGTTCGTGGGTCGACGCTACCGAAACCTCAGCGCTATTGCACTGCGCAGATGTAGCAATGTACAGGGGTAAGGTTACGGGTCGTTCAACCTACCATTTTTACGAAACAGAGCATGGGCTCCAATATCAGGCTCAAATCGATGAAGACGCTGCGCTTAAACAGGCAGTGGAACTGAATGAGATCGTTCCATTCTATCAGCCTATTGTTGCACTGCCTTCTCAGGAAGTCGTCGGATTTGAGATCTTGGCCAGATGGCTCAAGCCAGATGGGAGCACTGGGATGCCTGCTGATTTTATTCCAGCGCTTGAACGCCTAGGGTTGATCCCCATGATGACTCAATCTCTCGTTAAGCAAGCTTGTAACGCTGCCAGGGATTGGGACGATCACCTTCATCTTTCGCTGAACGTCAGTGCAGCAATGATCACCGATGAGCTTTTTCCTGATCGGTTCCTGGAGCAGTTGCGTCATGAGCAGTTTCCATTTGACCGCTTTGAGGTCGAAATAACCGAAGAGGCCTTGGTCGGCAATATCGAAGCGGCCGAGCGCAACCTGAACAGACTTCACGCACATGGCATCACAGTGGCACTTGATGACTTCGGCACTGGCTACTCAGGTCTTTATCATTTGACACGTTTGTCCATTGATAAAATCAAGATAGACCGATCTTTTTTTGAGATCGGTAAGACTGATCATCGTCCAATGGTAGAAGCCATTTTAGGGATGGCACGTAGCCTGAATATGAAAGTAACCGCGGAAGGCATCGAGGATTTTCACTCACCCTCCCTTCCATCTTGGCTGGCCAGCAATGGGTGTAATTATGCTCAGGGGTATCACTACGGTCGGCCCCAGGCTCACGTTTCACGCTCCATCGCTGGAGTTCCTGATTCAACAGTTCTATCGCGGGTGTAGTTGGTCAAGCAGCAAAACTGCTGACATTTCACCTTGACTCAGCTGCAAGCCATCTGCCACAAGCTGACCGCGCACTGATCAACTGGATTTGCCCGGAACTTGGGAGTTTCCTCCAGATACCGCAGCAGGTGAATGCAGACTGTCGTGGTCTCAACCACGTCCGACCAGATGCGCACCTGACCGCCCGATTGCAGACAAAGCCATCAAGCTCAAGATATCTCTCCGGTCAGAGACTACCAAAGGGCCCCGCTATCTACCCTTGCGGATGCTTGTGCAAGACAATTTCATTTGCATCTTTGCAACTCCAATCGTCGCTTCAGTAACCCTCTTTGACGTCTTTCCAGCTCCTTGGCAAGCGCTGCAAGCTTGGCTTCACCGAACGCAATGGCCTTGGCTTTCGTAAGAAAAAGTTCGTCAACGTGGTAATTGCGGCCCTTGTCAGTGCGGTCATATGCGCTGTTAGCGAATCCCTGGTCCACGAGTTCGACCTCCAGCAACTGAAAATTCCGTGTCAGCAGCCATGCGGTGTAGGGGTAGGTTCTGTCGCTCATCGAAGTCTTGGTCACCACAATTGATCGCTATATAGATAAAAGCATAGCGAGATGTGTTGCTACAACAACCTCATGCACGTAGGGCAGGGCAGGCAGGCGACATGTCTGGATCTGTAGGCAAGAAACATCAAGGAAGGAGCCCGCCAGGGGAGGCAGGAAGGCCTGGCGGGCTAGGTCTCGTACTGCTAAGGCCCGATAACGCTATAGATCACTCTAGGGTAGTGAGGCGTTATGGCGGAGAGCTGCCCTCCCTTAGGTCGTTTCGGGTCGTGGTGAGCTCGCATCTCCAGGGCACACTACCAACACTGAAGCATTCCGTTTAGCTTACTCCGTTGGGAGCCTGCATGACTTGCGGGACTTTCCTGGCCAGATCTGTCGGAATGTTAGGCTTGGAGATGACGTCATAATCAATACCCCCAGCGTCAGTTGCAGACTCTTGCCTTCAATGAATGAATGCATTTTGAAATCGCATCCCGACAGGAACGACAGCATCATTGGTAGCGTCGTGTCAGTCTGCCTGCAGGCGATTGCAGCCGCTGTCCAGCAATGTCCCAAGGTTCCTATAGTTGACGCCAGGTCGCACTCTGGAATAGAGCCCCAAAAGGTCAATCTTTCTGAAGCCAGCGCCGCACTCGGTATGGGTCGGTCAGTGAAACGTTAGACTTGCCCGAAAAATGACCCATCAAAGGAGTCAAACGTGTTTGTGATCCCGCTGGACCTCGGCGCAAGTGAAGCGATGCAAGCCATGATGGTCTATTCCAATGTGCTGTACCCACAGCGTGTTCGGTACTTTTTCTACATCTGCAAAGAACAGCTTCAAGGTCGCTGCAGAAAGGATCTGGTCATGCGCCTCGACAAGGTCATGGACGTGGCCCTAGTGCAGAGCGGGGAATGGCACAGCCGATTGACGATGGTGTTGCGCGAAGCGCTCGAGCTGGGCGCCCTGCACAGGGCCGACCACGATTTCTTCTTGGCGCAATTGGGCCACTGCACCCCTAGGAGGCACGAAAAACCCCCGATTCGGGGGTTGCAGCGAACCGGCAATTGATCACCAGGCGTCTCATGACATCTGTCATGTGGGACGTACCTACTCTCGACTAAACATGAATCGCTCACGACGGTTACAGTAATAGCCAAACCGCGATGTTTGAGCTGGGCGCGCCCAGCGAGCACGTGCGTTCGGGTCACCGCACGAAACTCATCGGTCAAAGCCAGATCGACAAACTCTCAAAAGCCTTCCAGGTCATTTTGATAGGCACGGCTTGTCCGGGGATTGTCCAGCTCGAATTAGTCACGATCATTGGCGGTGTCTTCAGTCAGTTTCGCGAAATGTGCACCTGGACGGTCAGTTGATCGACGAGATCTCAACTAGGCTCGTTTTCACAGGAGATGAATCGGGAGATCACCGCCGGGCAGATTCCAGTGGCTCGACACCCGCAGCAAGGTAGAATGGTGGCTTATAGCCATGACAAGGCCTCATTAGTGCATGCTGTGGAATTTTCTATGTTAGACGCTAGCCAGATTGAACGAGAACTCGAGAAAACAACCAGCGCTGCACGCTTCTCTGAGCAATTGGAGCTACGTTATCAGAGCGATATCCATACTACCCGCCGGCACCACCTGATTCTGTGCTTGATCTTGGGAGGTTTCACATTCGGTAGTTTTTCACTATGGATGGTCATCATAAATCCGAAGGATTTGGTATCAGCAATTTTGCAGATGGTCGGAACATGTGTACCAAGCACTCTACTGGGTGTGTTGCTTCTAAAGAAGTTATCGGAGCACTGGAGAGAATACGTCTCCATGTTGCCCTCATACACCGGATTTATAGCCGCTTACAACGTAGTAATTAACGGTGAACAACCTGTTTCGGGTGAGCAGTCACTGTTCATGTTTTGTTGGCCGCTGATGCTTATTTATGTCAATACGTGCATGAAAAGCCCTTTTAATATTGCTTTGATATACAACATATTTTGCTTAACCATCACAGCTTGGGGTGTGCATACAGCCCCGATTTCCCTGAGTGCTGGCGGCTTGATAATGACCGCTATAGGATCCTCATCTTTTTTCTCATTGCTCGGCAACTACTGGTCCAACGCCGAAGCCAGACGAAGTTACCTGTATTGGCTACGTGAGGAAACCAGAGCCTCTAGTCTCACAGATGCCAATAGTGATTTGCAACGCCTTTCAGAGACCGACTCGCTGACCGGTCTGGCTAACCGTAGGCACATACAACCGCAACTGGATGCGCTTACGGCAAACCATTTGGATGGACAGTCCGAGGGCGCATTATTTTTGATCGATATAGACCATTTCAAACGCTTTAACGACCATTATGGACATCTTATAGGCGATGAGTGCTTGAGAGCTGTTGCCACGGCTCTGGGCAGTTGCTTCATTTCGCCTTGCGCCGTAGCACGATTCGGCGGTGAAGAGTTCATTGCCGTTTTGCCAGATACCTCTCATGATGAGGCCCGCAGGATCGCTCACCACGTATTGCAAACCATACGTGAACTAAACATCGCCCATCTGGGACGTACAGACGGCATCTCGGTCATCACTGTCAGCATCGGATTAGCGCACAGTGCGAGTAGTGCGCTAACCGATAGCACCTCACTTCTGGATCAGGCTGACAAAGCTCTGTATCGAGCTAAAAGAGGTGGCCGCAATCGTCTAGAGGATACGGGATTTATTTTTTCTCAAAACGATGAGTCGCTTCTAACCCCGGAGGATATCCGAGAGGCGTTAGCAACAGACCAATTCGACCTGCACTTCCAACCGCTGTATCAACTCGAACCTTATCAGCTCACTGGATACGAAAGCCTTATTCGCTGGCAGCATCCCAAGCTCGGAAATGTGCCACCTGATTTATTCATCGCAATGGCAGAACGCAGCGGGCTGATTAATGCTGTAGGTGACTGGGTTTTGGATAAATCCTGTGAGGCGGCCAGCCGCTGGCATGACGCTGTCAACATATCAGTGAACCTTTCACCTATACAGCTTGCCAACACAGATTTTCCGATGAAAGTGGCGGGTGCATTACTTAAACATGGTCTCGCGAGCCATCGGCTCATATTGGAAGTAACCGAAGGCGTGCCTCTGCGTATAAATGATCAACTATTGAGTACAGTTTCCGGTCTCTGCAACCTGGGCGTACGACTGGCTCTGGACGATTTCGGTCAAGGTCATGCCAACTTGGCTTATTTACTGAAGCTTCCATTCCATTGTTTGAAGGTTGACCGTCAGGTACTCAGAATTGAAAACAAAGCCCAACGCGAGGAGGTGTTGACGGCCCTTTTGAAACTGGGGCATGCATTTGATCTCAAAGTGTTAGCGGAAGGCGTTGAGACTGCTCAGGATCTCGAGTTGTTGCGTACTCTAGGCTATGACCATGCGCAAGGGTATTATCTTGGACGTCCTCAACCGAATACATTTTCTTGTGACTCGTTACCCCCCACGCAGTCGCTGGCGCCCCATTGTCATCTTCATATAGTGTTAGGTAACTGACTGAACTTACTGCTGAGATTATTAGTCGACGTTATCGATAATCTAAAGTCCGCTCCTTTTGCTACCCCACATACTGTTGTATCGGATGCCAAATAGAGAGTGCAACCGCCGGATCACTTAGGAAGTGGTTCTTGTGTTCAGCCGCCTCAGCCTGATCGCTAGGCACTTTGCCGTGGATTTGCGGTGTGCGAATGGACCACGTGGCAGCGTATCGGGCCTGATCTGAACGTTTGGCACTACGAGTACTCCGTTCATCAGGTAAAGCGTATGTTGAACTAAGATTGTGCCATGCAGATCAATAGGTTATTGATAACCTAGAGGGCATTTCCATGATCAAGGCACTTCCCTTACCTTTACTCTTCGCATTAGCGCTTGGCTTGCCTGGCTGTGAAAAATCGTCCGAAGACCACACGCAAGATGCCAACAAGCATCAACAAGCGTCTGAGCAGAAACAGGTTGAGGGTAATCCCGGGCAGGCCGCTGATGAGAAGGCTCAGGCTGATAAGGACTATGCTGAGGCTCATGAAGCCCGAGCTTCTGAAGATCGCCATCAGGCCCCATCCTTAGCTGTGCCTGGGTATATCAAAGCTCCAGAAAAAAACTGATCGCGAGGATAATGCTCACCTCCCACGCGCGGGCGTGAGATTAATTTTCCTTGCCGCCGACGCGCCCGATAATTTCTGGAACAGGTGCATCTCAGCGCTGCATCCCTGCGCAGGATGGCGGAGCTGAATGCAGCAAAGTCGCCGAGATGGCGGTGTGTTCGAGACGGTGTGCAGATAAAGCGCATCCCCTCGGGCAGACGCGATTGCCTTTAATGCTAGAGTTCGGTAGGTGTGTTCGCCATCCGCTTACACCATGGCTGCACCTTGGCGATATCCGCCTCGTGTTCCAGGGCATTGGTGGCTGCCGTTGCGCGCAGCCCGTGTACGAGTCCCGCAACCTCTACCCCTGCAGCTCTGGCGTAGTGCCCTACCACCGCATAGAGGCCGTCGGCGCTGATCCCTGCACCCGTTGCGCGGCCGCGCAGCGGGTGGAAGAGGGGAGCCGTGCTGTCCTGCTGATCATGGCCGCAAACGCATACTGGATCTTGTTGCCATCTGAGCCACCTCGATTGCCTGCTTTCTGTACTGATTCATACGGCAGGAAGTGTCACAGCGGGCTTTAACAGACTGGCGAGCGTTATATGAATGCGGGCCTGCTGGAACCTACCGCAGCGTTCCAGCTCGGCGGCCATCTCCAGATGCCAGTCCCTCATTTATAGTGACCACAGGCTACGAAGCCGAAGTGAGTCATGATCTGCCTGCCGGAGTCGCGTTCCTGCAAAAGCCTTGGAGTTTGGACCAGCTGGTTCAGACAGCTAGGCACATGCTCAAAACGGCCACTGATCGCGGTTAGATATGTCGGGTACTATGTTTAGTTGGTCCCACATCAGGACCCGCCTAGGCGGTTTTTTTGCTGCTTGCTAGACGTAACAAACCTTGGGATTGACGTACCATAAGCCCGCCCTGTTGCTGCGCCCTGGTCCCTTTCCTCCTAGGAGCTGGTTATGCCACCTGCCGATCTCGATTTTCTGGACACCTCGGATCTGCCGCGTGGTTTGAGTGAGCAGGCCTATGCCACCTGGCGCGTGGCCCTGCGCGACCTGTATAGCAGCCAGACCGAGGTTCAGGTCGAATATGGCTATCAGTTCTGTTGCGGTTTTATCCAGGCCCTGCAGGACATGCAGGCAGTCGAACCCGATGTGTACCTATTTCTCGAGGCTCAGGTGCATGGCGTCTGGATCGAGCGCATTTCTGCCCTTAAGGCACGAGGTCACTGACGCGCTTTGGAGCTGGCATTGTAGATACTATGTTTATACAAAAAGCTTGCGGTTAGTTTTTTTTGGTATCTACAATGTGTATACATTTTAGGAGGCTGTTATGGAAGTCAAAGTGCAGCAGTGGGGCAATAGCGCGGCGATACGCTTGCCTGCAACCGTGCTTAAGCTGATGAATCTGGTTAGTGGCGATGTGTTGAAACTCGATGTATCCGCCGAGGTTATGACGCTCAAGCCTGCGAAGGCCAAGCCGCATTACGCGCTGGCCGAGCTCATGGCGCAGTGTGACTTGAGCGCGCCGGATCCTGCCGAAATGGCAGCGTGGAATGCGATGTCAGCCGTTGGGCGTGAAGCGTGAAGCGAGCCAAATTAAACCGTGGCGATATTGTGCGCTTGAACCTGAATCCCACCGCTGGCCGTGAGCAGCAAGGCGATTTTCGTCCGGCGCTGATCATTTCGCCTGCGGCGTTCAACGTGTCGGGCTTGGTCCTGATCGCGCCCATCACCCAAGGCGGGGATTTTGCCCGATATGCCGGCTTTGCCGTGCCACTGAGCGGTTCGGGCACCGAGACGCAAGGTGTGGTGTTGTGTAATCAAATCCGCACTGTTGACCTTGAGGCCCGTGGGGGTAAGCGCGTAGAGGCGGTCCCCGAGGTGGTGATGGACGATGTACTGGCCCGCATTCAAGTGCTGATTGAGTAAAGAAAAAATGATCAAACACCTGACCAAAATTGCATTTCTATCTTGCCTTGTAACGCCTACGATCGACTCAGTGCAGGCTGCTTTTGCGGCTTACACAACGCGCAAACGGATGCTGCTTTTCGGCTCGGCATGGCAGTGAGCGTGTTTGTTCTGGTAGTTTCGCTGCCTCTCTGTATCTACAAAATCCTCTTTCTCAGAAGCGTGCGGGTTTACACGGATGACGTTGGAGTTTGGCTGTACCGGGGGATTTTGCCTTGGAGCAAAGGGGTTCGTGGCGTGAAGTGGCGGGACATTGAAGATGCTATGTATTACACAGGTTTTCTCAGCTGGATGTTCCGCTCCTATACCGTACGTATTGGCCACCGTTTTACCAAGACAAGCTAAATTTACGTGCACCATCTGGCACAAGGTCAGAACGCGGTCGAGCACATCAATCAGCTTCACCAAAGCATTCTCAGAGGCGAGCTAAGCTCGGTGGCTGAGCTTGAGGTCAGATAAATGTGTCCTAGGGTTTGCGGGCTGATGCCTTTTAGGGCGAAAAGTCACCTTGCCCACCTCCAGCTCCGCGAACAATGGAAACATCTTGAATGCAATCAGAACAGAGCTTGAGAGAGTGGCCGTCGCGTGCGGACCATTTCACATGCTGAGCTCAGGTCGCCGATACGTGGTATCGGCGGTTGGGTGAAAGCAGGTTAGAAGTTTGTTCGCAAACCAACTTCGACACTTCTTCCCTGAGCAGGCGCAATATCGCGAAGAATTGAGCTGGCGTACCTCACAGTCTGATTCGTCAAGTTTTCACCATTAACGAATGCCAGCCATTGGCTACCGCCCAAGTCAAATTTGTACCCTGCACTCGCGCCTAAAGTCGTGTAGCCGTCAGTGCCGGATTCATTATCCGGCACGTTGTGCTGCGAGCTCGCATGCTCGACGTCGACCCTGGCCTGCCATTTGTCCAGCTCCCACAGCAGCCCACTGTTCAGTCGCAGGGGGGCGATACGCGGCAAAGCCTCGCCAGTGTCCAGATTCTTAGCACGGGTATAGTCACCGGAAAGCTCCAGCGCAATGTTACCGTAGCGAGTCTCAGCCAGCTTCCAATGATCCTGTGCTTCGAAACCGGCAAATCGAGCACGTACGCCTGAGTAGGTGAATTCAGGGATGCCGTCGGCGTCCTCTTCACCCTCGTCGTTGAGCGATCGGCCGCTACTCAATAGCCCAATGTAATTCGAAAAATGGCTATAAAATACGCCGACGCTGCCCTTGTGGGCGCCATTGTCAAACCGTAGCGCCAAGTCGCTGGACACTGCTTTTTCCTTGGATAAGTCAACGTCACCTACCTCGTAAGTGCCTGTGGCAACGTGTGCACCGTTGGCGTACAGCTCGTAAAACGTTGGCGCACGTTCGGTATAGCCCAGAGTTGCTGCCAATGACCAGACCGGCGTAAGCGTATACACCACGCCTGACGACAAGCTACCAGTAGTAAAACTGCTAGAGCGATCAGCGCTATTAAACCGCATGTTGCCCTTAGCATCCGGATCGACTGTCGTGTGCTCCAGGCGACCGCCCAAGCTCAGCATGAGTCGGTCACTGGATTGCAGTTCTTCGAGAATGAACAGAGCTCCAGCATTGGTATCGGTCTGCGGCACAAATGCTTCGTCACCAAGCGCGGAAAACTCACCGCGCGTCACCTGCGCACCCACCACACCATTAAGCGGTCCTATCGGCTGATGGCGGGCCTCCACCCGAGTCTCATAACCCTTGTTTTTGAAGGTGGTGCCTATCTCGCCGTCTTCAATCTCCATGTGTTTGTAGTCTGTGTACGCTGCGTCTAATTTCACAGATGTGAAGGGACCGGACAGATTACGGATCTCAGAAGCAAACGCGTAGTGATCTTGCTCCATGCGGATGCGTACGTCCTGCTCGGCAGGCGATCCGTAGTTAGAGTCGTAATTGCTGTAGGACACTCCGGCATAACCGTCATCCCATGTGTAGGAACCACCTACGGCACCACCGTCTTGGCGCCCGTCGCTGTTGCCGAGGCGATGTTTTTCATCGTCTCCCTCTTCGCGGGTCCGTTGATCAGAGGTGCGAGCGTAGCCCGGGATACGCAGGTCATTAAAATTACGAGCATTGGCATCGATGTGCAGCGCAAATTGACCGTTGCCGGCTTCCAGCTTTCCGGCGCTACTACGCGTGGTGTCGGCACCGCCATATCGCAATTCACCGGAACCGTGTATGCCTTCGATGGATTCAACAGGAATGCGGTTGTCCAATGTATTTACCACGCCGCCAATGGCACTGCCTCCATATAACAATGCGGCGGGGCCACGCACGATTTCGATACGATCAACATTGACAGGATCCAGCGGCACCGCATGGTCGTAAGAAAGCGACGACGCATCCAGTGCGCCAACGCCATTACGCAAGATCCTGATTCGATCGCCGTCCAACCCGCGGATGATTGGCCGACTGGCGCCTGGTCCGAAATAAGACGACGACACGCCTGGTTGATTGTTTAAGGTTTCGCCCAAACTGCCCCTCTGCGAAAGGGTCAGTTTATCTCCGGTGAGGACAGTGCTCGGCAAAGCCAGCTGCTCGCTACCTAGTGGATTCGCGGTAATCACTTGTGGATCTACTTCTATGGCGTAGGCCGGCGATGCAATCAGTAAAGCTGTTGCAATGGGCGGGAGGCGCCAGAATTGCAATTTGGGGCAGCGAGACATGCAGGTTTCCTTGAGGACAATGAAAAATATCGGCCATGTTATAACATAACCCTTGAGGTGCGGTTGTTTGGATTGCCGACTGATTGAGGAAGTCATGACCGAGCGCGAGGCTGGCTTATCTCAGCCCACCTGAATCGGTCCGCAATCGGTGATCATTACCGGGCGTGCGGTATGCCCTGGCTGTATGGAAAGCCTGGCATTGGAAGATTAGAAAACGGCAACTAGTGGCCGACCGCGTCGTGGGAAAAGTCGGCCAGCAGCGTTGGATTTAGCTCCCTACCGCTGATCCGTATAAACGCTGTCTGCATTGAACACTAGTTGTTTTCCTCGGACAAAGCGTAGGCGCGGCTTCTGCAGCGCCCGCCGCCACTTCGTGGCCACAGCTGCACCCATCGAGGATTCACCATGCGTTCTTCCCATCCAATACGTTGTGCCCTGGTTGCTGCAGTAACCGCCGTCAGCTTGGCAACCTTGGCCGGTTGCG
>NZ_JASCOY010000067.1:0-28347 GCF_029960075.1 Pseudomonas sp. PS02290 | reverse complement strand
CATGCCCCGCGACCCGGGTGTCGCCCCGGTTTCAGCGGGGAAGAGGCCCGTGCAGGCGCCATCAATTTTGCGGTGTGCTCACCGACGCCTTCCCGGCTGAAGCCGGTCCTACAATGGCATCGGCATCAGCATCAGGTTGGCATCAGCGGTTGCAGCGCTGCTCGGCCGTCACGTCTGCGGGTGGCAGTTCGTTTTCGGTGTAGCCGTATTTCTGCAGGATCTTCAGCAGGTCGCCGGAAGCGCGCAGTTTCGCCAGTTGCTCATTGAACGCCTGGGTAAACGCCGGATCGTTTTTCGGCAGGCCGTAGGCGTGGTAATTCCAGGTCGGTTTGCCGTCGGCATCCGGGATCTGCTCGAACGGCAGCGCCCGTTCAACCGGCGTGCCCTCGGCTTTTTTCAGCAGGCCGATGATCTCGGCATCCGGGAAGTACACCACGTCGACGCGGTCGGCCTGCAGCGCGGCGAGGGCTTCAGTGTCCTTGTCGAAGAGCACAACGTTGCCATTGCTGATGCCGCTGTCCTTGGCTTCCTGCACCTGATTGCTGCCGGGCTGGGTCGCCAGCCGCGCCTTGCCGTTGGCTGCGACGTCCTTGAGGCTGTGCAGCTTCAGCGGGTTGCCGGCCTTGACCAGAAACGCGCCGCCGGAACGGGTGACCGGGTTGGAATAGCCAATCACTTTGCAGCGCGCCGGATTGATGAACAGGCCGGCACCGATCAGATCGAAACGACCTGCCGCAAGACCCGGCACCAGCGAGCCGAACTCGGTGATCGGCAGTTCAACCTTGCTGATGCCCAGGGGCTCCAGAATGGCCCGGAGGATTTCGACGTTGGCGCCGACGATTTTCCCGTCAGTGCCCACGTACGCGTAGGGTTGCTCATTGGCGATGCCGGCGGTCAGGCCCTGACTGCGGCCCTTTTCCAGCAGGCCGGCGACGGCGGAGAACGAAAACACGGCATTCAGCAGCAGGGCGGAGCCGAGTACGGCAGACAGCGACAGCGGTTTTAAGCCTTTCATCAAGTGCGCTCAAGAGTGGGAATGAAGGGTCAGGTGCAGCGGTTGGCAACGCCAGGTGCTCCATTCATGGCGTCCAGATGTCCACGTCCTTGGCATCCACAGCAGTGGGCAATAGCCCGGCCTTGAAAAAGGCATCAGCGATCTTCTGTTGTTCGCCCAGTTGGTCGGCCTTCACCGGCTCGACCTGATAACTGCGATGGGCGTTGGCGGCCTCGACGGTTTCCACGTCCAGATTGCCCCATAGCGGGCCGAGCACTTGCGCGGCTTCCCGGGGGTGGCCTTTGATCCAGCCGCCGGCCTGTTGCAGCTGTTCGTAAACCCGCTTCAGCACCTCGGGATGCGCCTTGGCGTAGGGCGTGCTGGTCAGGTAATAGCGCTTGTAACTTGCCAGGCCGACGCCGTCAGTCAACGTGCGCGTCGGCAACTGGCGCTGCACGCTGGTGAGGAAGGGTTCCCACGTCACCCAGGCGTCGACCTTGCCATTCTCGAACGCCGCCCGGCCGTCTGCGGGGGACAGGTACGCCGGCTGGATATCGGCGAACGACAGCCCGGCCTTGCTCAGCGCGGCGATCAACAGGTAATGGGTGCCGGCCGCCTTGGTCACGGCGATCTTCTTGCCTCTCAAATCCGACAACTGGCGGATCGGCGAATCATTGCGCACAACGATGGCCTGGGCGGCGGGCGAGGGCGACTCTTCAGCAAAATAGGTGAGCTTGGCCTTCGCGGCCTGGGCGAAGATCGGCACGGTATCGGCGACGTCCGCGCTGATGTCGACATTGCCGACGTTCAGGGCTTCAAGCAGGGGCAGACCGCTGGGGAACTCGTGCCAGGTGATGTCAATGTTGTCTTTCCCCAGTGCCTCCTCAAGGGTGCCTTGGGTCTTGAGCAGGGTGATCAGGGTGGAGGATTTCTGGTAGCCGATGCGCACCGTTTCTCGAGCACTCGCCGACAGCGCGAAACCGCTCGCCATCGCAGCGACCAGACCGGTCAGCAATGCGTTTCGAATGAAAGTGCCAGCGATGGTACGAAGAATGGGCATGGCGAACTCGTGGCGAGTGAGGCGCGAAAGGGCGCAAGCCACGAATCATAATGTTCTAAAAAGAAATGGCTAAATATCGTTTGGTTATTAGTTTATGCACGGATGAGATTCGGAAAATGTGCCTCAGCGATGACCGTGATGTTCGAGGGACCGCTCTGGCAAGCGGCCCCCCGTCAAAGTAAACCCAATCAGGCTGTGGTGGCCTTGTCCCGCACCGGCAGTGTCCAGTTTGGGCGAATGAAATGGCAGGTGTAGCCGTTGGGGATGCGCTCCAGGTAATCCTGATGCTCGGGTTCGGCTTCCCAGAACGGTCCGGCCGGGGCAATTTCGGTGACGACTTTGCCCGGCCACAGGCCAGAGGCATCGACATCGGCCACGGTGTCCAGGGCCACGGCTTTCTGCTGTTCGTTAAGGTAGAAAATCGCCGAGCGATAGCTCACGCCCCGGTCATTGCCCTGGCGGTTCGGGGTCGACGGGTCATGAATCTGGAAGAAGAATTCCAGGATTTTGCGGTAGGAAATCTGCTCGGGGTCGAAGACGATTTCGATGGCTTCGGCGTGGGTGCCGTGGTTGCGATAAGTGGCGTTGTCAACGTCGCCACCGGAGTAGCCGACGCGGGTCGAGACGACGCCGGGGTAGCGGCGCAGCAAGTCCTGCATGCCCCAGAAGCAGCCTCCGGCAAGCAGCGCGGTTTCGGTGTGGGTGGTCATGGGCAAGTCCTTCCAGCGATTGAACGGTGTGTGTTTCAGACAAGCAGCGCAGTGTGCGTGTCTGCGAGCTTGTTTGCGAGTGTGCGGCGCAATGGCCGCCCTTGAAGATCAGATGACTGACGCGCGCACTCGTTCAGTCGCCGCCGAACTGCTGACGGTATTGTCCGGGCGTCACGCCAATGCGCTCGCTGAACGCCTTGCGCATGTGCCGCGCGCTGCCAAAGCCGCAGCGACTGGCCACGACCTTGAGGGGCAGGTCGCTGCCTTCCAGCAGTTTGCGTGAATGGTCGATGCGCGCGTTGAGCAGAAATTGCATGGGCGTCAGGCTGACTTCGCGCTGGAACGCCCGAGCGAAATTGCGCGGGCTCATCGCCGCCAGGTCGGCCATGCGCTGCACGGTGTAGGGCTCATCAATGTGGTCCACGACGTAGGCCTGCACCCGGGCGATCGCGCTGTCATCCCGGGGCACCGCCGCCAGCAACGGGCCGTAGGGCGTTTGTCCGCCCTGACGCTTCATCACCACCAGCAGCACTTTGGCGACCTCCAGCGCGACCTCTTTGCCGTGGTCTTCGGCGACGATGGCCAAGGCCATGTCGATCCCCGCTGTAATGCCGCCGGAAGTGATCAGGTTGCGGTCGACCACGTAGATCTGCTCGGTTTCGACCCGGGAGGCGGGAAAGCGCCGAGCCAACCGCTCAACGTAGTTCCAGTGGGTGGTGCAGCGGTAGCCGTCGAGCAGACCGGCGTCACCCAGCAGAAACGCGCCGGTGCAGATCGCCCCGAAACGCCGGGCGCTCTGGGCGGCGGTAGGCAACCAGGCGTTGAGTTGCGGATGGCTGACGCCGTACGCGCCCGGTCCGCCGGGGACCAGCAGCAGGTCGATGTCGGCTGGGAGATCGTCCAGCGCCAGGTCTGCCTGAGCCTTGAGCCCACAGGAGCTGCGGATGAGCAGCGGGGGTTCGGCCACGGTGATCAGTCGGTACTGCTTCTCCGGCGCCAGCAGTCGATTGGAAATCGAAAAAACGTCCATGGGGCCGGTCACGTCGAGCATGAGCACTTCGTTGAACAGCACCACCGCCACTGTTTTCTGCTTTGGAATGTCGCGCATGCCTTGATCGCCTTTCTGTTACCGCCACTGCCAGCGCAGGGGGCACGAGCCTGAATCCAGGCGGCATTCTAGGGGATTGCGCGAACGAATGTGAATGATTGGCGTTTGGACGAAATCGGGGATGTGCGGCGTGCCTGCCGCGGCTGATCGGCACGGGCTCGATGAGGCGTCGTTGGGGGATGGCTAGAGGACGGGCAGCCTTTCAATAACAGCACGTCGGCAGCTGAACGCGGATGCGTGCGCCGCCGCTGGCCGAGGCTTGTGCCCAGATGCGCCCTTGATGGGCGTCTACCACCGCGCGACAGATCGCCAGCCCGACGCCGAGGCCGCTGCTCTTGGTGGTATAGAACGCGCCGAAGATCTGTTCGCGGCGGTCTGCCGGGATGCCCGGACCGTTGTCTTCGACGCACACCTCAACGCCGTCATTGAGGGTGAACGAATTGATGCGCAGGACAGCGGCGTCGCGGTTACCGGCCATGGCCTCCACGGCATTGGTGATGAGGTTCACCAGCAATTGCTGCAACTGCACGGCGTCGGCGACGATGGATTGGTCGACGAACAAACCGGTTTCGAGCCGCACCCGCTGGGCGGTAAGCGCAGGCTGGGTGAGGCGGATGGCTTCGCGAATGACGTCATCAATCTTCAGGATCTGCAGCTGCAAAGGCGCCTGACGGGCCAGCGCGCCCAGGGCCTTGACGATGTTGGCAGCGCGTTCGCAGCCGGCGCGGATGTCCTTCAGACCGGCAATGGCCTCTTCGATCTCTGGCACGTCGCGCTGCAGCCAGCGCAGGCTGGCGGCGGCGTTGGCGGCGATGCCCAGCAGAGGCTGGCAGATTTCATGGGCGATGGAGGCGCTGAACTCGGCCATCTTGCGGGTGTGAAGGCTCTGGGCGTAATCGCTTTGCGCGGCGGCGTCCTGATGGCAGACGGGAGTGATGCGCGCGGCCGGGTGCGCAAGGGGCTGCAGAGAAGGGTGCCGAATCGCCTCCGGCCAGTTTTGTTCCGCTGGCGGCGGGAAGCGGTCATAAAGAGGAGATTGATGTTCGTCCAGCATCGTAGCCCCCGGCGGTTCGAAGTCCTGTGCTTCGTCGCGCTTGAGTATACGCAGCGTGTCCGGCTTGAAACGGCGGCGAAGGGGCTTTGGCAGGAACGGGCACCCTGATGTCTGTCAGGGTCCCCACAGCACCCGCCCAATGGGACCGCGCGCACATAGTGGGACCGCGATTACCTTGTAGGACTGGCTTTAGCCGGGAACGCATCAGATGTTGCAACGCAAAATTGATGGTATACGCACGGGCCTCTTCCCGGCTGAAGCCGGTCCCACTGAATGACCGCGAGCATATGGTGGGACTGCGATCATCTTGTAGGACTGGCTTTAGCCGGGAAGGCGTCAGATGTCACACCGCAAAATTGATGGTGTACTCGAGGACCTCTTCCCGGCTGAAGCCGGTCCCACTGAATGACCGTGAGCCCATGGTGGGACTGCGATCATCTTGTAGGACTGGCTTTAGCCGGGAAGGCGTCATGCGTCAAACCGCTAGCAGAACGCCGCGCGCAAGCGTTGCCGGGTGGGCCGGGTAGGGCAGGCCCAGCCGTTCGCGCAGGGTCTTGCCGGTCGGCCCATCGGCGGGCACCAGGCCGCGGCGTTTGAGCTCCGGCAGGATCAGCGCAATGAAATCGTCCAGTCCTTCGGGGTAGGTCGGCGGCAGGATGTTGAAGCCGTCGGCACCGTACCCTTCAAACCACACTTGCAGCTGATCGACCACTTCTTCGGGTGAGCCGACCAGGGTCCAGTGACCCCGTGCGCCGGCCAGCCGCAGGTACAGCTCGCGGATGCTCAGCCCCTCGGCGGCCAGTTGCAGAATCAATTGCTGGCGGCTTTTCGAGGCGTTGGTGGCAGGCAGGTCCTGGGGCAGCGGCCCGTCCAGCGGCAGGTGCGAGAGGTCGACGCCGCCGAGCAGCCCGGACAGCAAACTCAGGCCGACTTCCGGGTGCACCAGATTCTGCAGGCGCTGATGTTTGGCGTGGGCTTCGGCGGAGGTCGGCGCGGTGAAGATCGTCACCCCGGGCAGAATCTTGATGTGCTCGGGTTTGCGCCCCAGCACCGCCGCGCGGGATTTGATATCGCTGTAGAACGCCTGGGCGTCGCCGATATTCTGGTGCGCGGCGAAGATCGCTTCAGCGGTCGCGGCCGCCAGCGCACGCCCATCCTCGGAAGCACCCGCCTGCACCAGCACCGGTTTGCCCTGGGGCGAGCGCAGCACGTTCAGCGGCCCGCGCACATGGAAGTGCTCGCCCCGGTGGTCGGCCCGGTGCAGCTTGCTGCGGTCCAGAAACACGCCGCTGTCCTTGTCCAGCAGCAGCGTGTCGTCCTCCCAGCTGTCCCACAACTTGTCGACCACCTCATGAAATTCCCGCGCCCGGCTGTAGCGGTCGGCGTGCGCCGCTTGCTCGCCCTGATGCCCGCCGCCGAAATTCTTCGCTGCGTCGGGGTCGCTGCTGGTGACCAGGTTCCAGCCCACGCGACCGCCGCTGATCTGGTCCAGCGAGGCGAACTGGCGCGCCAGGTTGAACGGCTCGCTGTAGCTGGTGCTGGCCGTGGCGATCAGACCGATGCGCGAGGTCACGGTCGCCAGTGCCGACAACAGCGTCAGCGGCTCGAAGCTCAGGCTCGGCGCGATGACCCGGTCGAACGTCGGCGCATCGATGCCCCGCACGGAAACACTGTCCGCGAGGAACAGCGTGTCGAACCCGGCCGCCTCGGCCTTGCGCGCCAGATCAATGAAGTGGCCCAGCCGAATGCCCGCGTCGGCCTCGGAACCGCTGTCGCGCCACGCGGCGATGTGATGCCCGGTGGCCCGCAGGAACAGGCCGAGCTTGAGGGTTTCAGTGCGTTGGGTCATGGGGTGGCTCCTGGATCGGATCGGAACGGGCGAGGTCCGCGGCACGGCTTGTTGTGCGTAAAGCCCGAAAGCGCGGAGTGCTGTGGAGATAGCAAGGCGTATGCCCACGTTGCTGGGTCGGCTAGACGGCGACGCGGCATCGACAAAAAAGCCTGCCATGGCAATGCCTTGGGTAAGCGCGGTGCCAGCCTGTGCTTCGGACCTCCAATCATCGAAGCCGCTGACACTGTTGTCCCAGCAACAGCACTCCACCACTTGCCATGGAAAACAAACAGTTACGCCCCTTAACGACCCTCGATCGCGCTGAATCCCGGGACCTTCCGGCGTGGCATAAAGCCTGCAATGACCCAGAAACAAACCCGCGTCGACCCACCCATGGCGTCGCGTTTTACCCGTCATTGGCAGGAGTTAATGTGTCTACCGCCCCATCAACGATCCCTCACAACCTTTCAGCCCCGGGACCGGCCGGTATCGATCCACCCGTCGATGGCGACAACCTCACCAACCAGGGCCAGGGTTGATATGGCGTTCGATGTTGAATTTGCCGTGTCCACGCTGCCCGCGTTCGTCAGCGCCGTCGGGGTCACGTTGCAAGTGGGCTTCATCGCCATCGGTACCTCGCTGTGCGTGGCGCTGATCAATGCCGCGATCACCGCGTTCGGCGTGCCGATCCTGCGTCCGCTGGTGCGCGTCTATGTGGAGCTGGCGCGCAACACGCCGTTGCTGATCCAGCTGTTTTTCATCTACTTCGCGCTGCCCACGCTGGGCATCCGCCTCTCCGGGTTTGCCTCGGCGGTCATTGCCATGACCTTCATGGGCGGCGCGTACTTGACCGAGATCCTGCGCGCGGGCATCGACGCGGTGCCCAAATCGCAGATCGAATCGGGGCTGTCCATCGGCCTGTCGCGCTGGCAGTTGCTGCGCCACGTCATCCTGCCCCAGGCCGGGATCCTCAGCCTGCCGGCGCTGTTCGCCAACTTCATCTTTCTGCTCAAGGAAACCACCGTGGTCTCGGCGGTGGCGGTACCGGAAATTCTCTACACCACCAAAAGCTACATCGCGCTGTACTACAAAACCTACGAAATGCTCGCGGTCATGACCGGCCTGTGCGTGCTGCTGTTCGTGCCGCTGTCGCTGCTGCTGCGCCTGATTGAAAGGAGGCTCCAGCATGGCCAGTTCGGGTCTTGAATTGCTGTGGATTTCGGCGCCGCAACTGGCCCAGGGCATCGGTCGCACGCTGGGTATTTCGCTGTTGGCGATCATCTTCAGCAGCGTCGGCGGGCTGACCTATGGCGTGCTGCGCAACCTCGGCGTGCGCTGGGTCGACGGGGTGCTGCTGATCTACCTGGAGCTGTTCCGGGCGGTCCCGGTGCTGGTCTGGCTGTACCTGTTCTTTTTCGGTTTGCCGATTTTTCTCGGCTGGAGCATCCCCGGTTTCTGGTGCGCGGTGCTGGTGCTGTCGCTGTGGGGCGCCAGTGAAACCGGCGAAGTGGTGCGCGGGGCGCTGCGCTCGATTCCGAAAGGGCAACGGGAAGCGGGGCTCGCGATTGGCCTCGGCCAGCTGCAACTCTACGGCCGCGTGCTGCTGCCCCAGGCGTTGCGGCGTATGACGCCGCCGCTGATCAATGTCTTCACCCGGCTGATCAAAACCAGCTCCCTGGCGGTGCTGATCGGCGTCGTCGACGTGATCAAGATCGGCCAGCAAATCATCGAGCGGACCTATGAGTCGGTGCTGATCTACGGCTTCCTGTTCGTGTTTTTCTTTCTTGCCTGTTATCCGCTCTCGGCCGCTTCGCGGGTGCTCGAGCGGCGTTGGAATCATTCATGAGCCCATTGATAGAACTGACCCGCTTCAGCAAAAAATTCGGTTCGGTGCCGGTGTTGCAAGACGTTGACCTGAGCATTCGCGAAGGCGAGGTGGTGGTGATTCTCGGCCCCAGCGGCTGCGGCAAAAGCACCTTGCTGCGTTGCCTCAACGGTCTCGAGCTCGGCCATGCCGGGCAGTACCGCTTTGCCGGTCAGGACCTGCCGGCCAACACCGATTGGCGCCAGGTGCGGCAACAGATCGGCATGGTATTTCAGAGCTACCACCTGTTCCCGCACATGACCGTGCTGGAGAACATTGTGCTCGGACCACTGAGCGTGCAGAAGCGCACACGCGTCGACGCGCAGCGACAGGCCGAGACGCTGCTGACCCGCGTGGGCCTGCTGGACAAACGCGACGCCTATCCGCGCGAGCTTTCCGGTGGTCAGCAGCAACGCATCGCCATCGTCCGCGCGCTGTGCATGAACCCCAGGGTCATGCTGTTCGACGAAGTCACCGCGGCGCTTGATCCGGAGATGGTCAAGGAGGTGCTGGAAGTCATCCTCGACCTGGCCCGCAGCGGCATGACCCTGTTGATCGTCACCCACGAAATGGCCTTTGCCCGCGCGGTGGCCGATCGAATCCTGTTCATGGACGGCGGCCGTATCGCCGAACAGAGCGACCCTGAATCCTTCTTCAGCGCCCCGCAGACCGCACGCGCGCAGCAGTTCCTGGAGAAATTCTCATACGTAGAAAACATGCCAAAAAGGAAAGCATCGTGACCCTTAAATCTGCCCTCGTACTGCCACTGCTCGCCCTCGGATTGCTGGTTGGCACCGCTGCCGCCCATGCCGCCGACTCTGCTGCAGGGTCATTGGAAAAAATCAAGGCGCGCGACACGTTGATTGTCGGCGTTTTCAGCGACAAACCGCCGTTCGGGTTCGTTAACGAACAGGGCGACTACGTCGGCTTCGACACCGATCTGGGTCGGCGTTTCGCCAAGGATCTGCTCGGCGACGAGAAGAAGATCGAGTTCGTGGTGGTCGAGCCCGCCAGCCGCATTCCGTTTCTGCAGAGCGACAAGGTTGACCTGATCCTCGCCAACATGACCGTGACGCCGGAACGGGCGCAAGTGGTCGACTTCACCCACCCCAACCTGCGCGTCGCCGTGCAGGCCCTGGTGCCGGACAGCAGCCCGGTGAAGACGCTGGACGATCTGGCCAGCAAAACCGTCATCGTCACCACCGGCACCACGGCGGATATCTGGCTGACCAAGAACCACCCGGACTGGAAGCTGCTCAAGTTCGAGAAGAATTCCGAGTCGCTGCAAGCGCTGGCCAACGGCCGAGGCGATGCCTATGCCCAAGACAACCTGGTGCTGTTCAGCTGGGCCAAGCAGAACCCCGGCTACCGCGTGCTCGCACAGAAACTCGGTGAAGAGGCGCCGATCGCTCCGGCGGTGAAGAAGGGCAACACTGAACTGCGCGATTGGGTGAACACCGAACTGGCCAGCCTCGGTCAGCAGAAATACCTGCTCACGCTGTACAACCAGTACGTGCGCGATCAACTGGCGGCGGACACCGATCCGTCGGCGGTGATCGTTGAAGGCGGGGCGTGGAAGCCTTGACTGATCGATCTTGGGGCTGGTAGCCGGGAAGCGGCCATTTCGAACACCCTGGGTTTAGCGGTGTGATATCCGACGCCTTCCCGGCTAAAGCCGGTCCCACTAGGGTATGCGGGGCCACTGAATGCGCGCGGTGTTTTAGTGGGACCGGCTCCAGTCCCGCTGGATGAATGCGGTGTTTAGTGGGACCGGCTTCAGCCGGGAAGGGGCCGGTAAGAGCACCCTCGATTTTGCAGTGATCAGGCGGCCTGGCTCAGACGCTGCCTTCGCTTTCGATCACCAGAATCCGCGCTTCACCCAACGGGTGGGCAACGTGGGCCGTGCCAATGGAGGCGTAGAAAATATCGCCGATGTGCAGCACGGTTCTTTGCTCGACGCCGTCCTGCTTGAAGCGCATCTCCACTTGCCCGTCCAGCACCACAAACACCTCCTGACCATCATTCACGTGCCATTTGTAGGGCTGGTCCGTCCAGTGCAGTCGCGTGGTGATGCCGTTCATGTTGGCGATGTCCAACGCGGCCCATGGGCGGTCACCGGTGAAGTCCTTGCTGCGGATGATGTTCATGGAGTGCCTGTTCAGGATGTGGGGTGTTGACCAATGAGCCCACTGGCATTGCCGAGGGTCGACCAACGTTCGATGCGCGGAATCATAAGCGCGGGACGACCGACTGCAACGGGTCGTCTGGGTAGATGAGCTCAAAAGCGCAAGATTCTGTAAGTGGCGTTGTCTGCGGCCGATGTCCGGAATCATTGCGGATCTGACATTGCCGGGTCTGCACATGCGGCTTAGACTCCCGGCCATCCACTAGACGACTGGTCTACGCAGTACGATCTAGCCAACACTTTCAACGACTTGAACGGAGTATCGCCCATGTCCACTCAACCCTTGCTCACCCACGTCAACCTCGGACGGCACGTGCTGAAAAACCGCATTGCCTTCCCGCCGTTGACCCGGCAGAGAAGCCTGCAGCCGGGCGATATCGCTTCGGACCTGATGGCACGCTACTACCAGCAACGGGCGTCCGCCGGTTTCATGATCACCGAAGGCACTCAGATTGAGCCGCGCGGCCAAGGCTACGCATGGACCCCGGGCATCTACAGCGCCGAGCAGGTCAAAGGCTGGCGCAAAGTGACCGATGCGGTGCACGCAGAAGAGGGCGTGATTTTCGCCCAGCTCTGGCACGTCGGCCGTGTGTCCCATCACGCCTTGCAGCCTAACGGCGAAGCGCCGGTTGCCCCCTCGGCGATTCCGGCGGCCAACGCCAAAGCGTTCATCGAAACGGCGCCGGGCGCAGGGCAGCTGGTCGTACCGCCGACGCCTCGTGCGCTGACCGTCGAGGAAATCCGCGAGCTGGTCCAGCTGTATGCCCAGGCGGCTAAGAATGCGATCGAAGCAGGTTTTGATGGCGTGGAAATTCACGCGGCAAACGGTTACCTGGTCAACCAGTTCATCTCCGAGCACGCCAACCACCGCGATGACGAATACGGCGGCTCGCTGGAAAACCGCCTGCGCTTCCTGCGCGAGATCGTCACTGCCGTCGCCGAAGCGGTAGGCGGGGACCGTCTGGGCGTGCGCTTCTCGCCGCTGTTCGCCAGCACCGACGAAGAACGCGTCTACATCGGCCTGGTGGAAAGCGACCCGCACCACACCTACGTCGAAGCCATCAAGGTCCTGGAAAATGCAGGCGTCGCCTACGTCTCCATCGCCGAAGCCGACTGGGACAACGCCCCCGAACTGCCGGACACCTTCCGCAAAGCCATCCGCGAAGCCTTCACCGGCCGCATCATCTACGCCGGCCGCTACACCGCCGAACGCGGCAACCGCCTGATCGACGCCGGCCTGGCCGACCTCATCGCCTTCGGCCGCCCCTTCATCGCCAACCCCGACCTGCCGGCCCGCATCGCCAACGGCTGGCCCCTCAACCCCGTCAACCCGGCCACGTTGTATGGCGGGACGGAAGAGGGTTATATCGACTATCCGGTTTATAACGCGGGTGAGTGAAGGCAGGGTGGTTAGCCGATTGGCGTGACGCGGAGCGTCGGAGGATGCATTCCCACGCGGAGCGTGGGAATGATCTGCGCGTCGAGTCTGGAGCCGGTTTCAACGGCCAAGATTGATGGCGCATGAACTGGCCTCTTCCCGGCTAAAGCCGGTCCCACTAAGAGCAGCGTGTGCATTCAGTAAAATTTGGGGTGATCCGGCCTGCGTCTTCCCGGCTAAAGCCAGTCCTACCAAGAACGCGTTAGCTCTGCTTTTGATCTTCATACACAAAAGGTTCAGTCACCGCCAATCGCGACTTGGGTGCAGGCTGAACGCAGGTCTCGCGGAGTGGGCCGAGCCGCATGGATGCGGCGAGAGCGCCGTCAGGGCATGGATGCCCGTTCGGCGCGGGCCCACGGAGCGAGACCGGAGTGAGGGAACCCTGACGAAGGAAGGGCCCAACCGAGAGCAGGCACCCTTGGTTACTTGGGGTGCTTTTCCAAGTAACTCGCCGAAGGCGAAATGTCTGCCCCCAGGCAGACGCCCTTGATCTTGATCTGAAAAAAACGCTGTAAACCTATTCGCGCGTAGCGATCTCATCGAGATGGTTGAGCAGCGCCAGCGGATCCTCATACACCCGCAACGCCCCGGCCCGCTCCAGCTCACTCACATCGTAGCCACCCGACAGCAACCCAATCCCCGTCGCCTTGCACCGCCGCGCCGCCAGCATGTCCCAGATCGCATCGCCGATCACCAGACAATCCTCAATCTTCGCGTCGATCTTCTTCGCAGCCGTCACAAACAAATCCGGGTCCGGCTTGCCATTCTTCACATCATCGCGCGTGATCAGATTGATCTTCTTCGGGTCCAGCCCCAACGCCTTCAAATTGATCTCCGCCGTCGACATCTCCCCACTGGTCGCGATGCACCAGGGGAAGCCCTCATCGTCCAGCGTCTTCAGCAAATCAACAGCGCCAGGCAAAGCAATGATCTGATCCTGAGTTCTCTCATACGCCTCGGCGTGCCGTTTACTCAACCGCTCGGCCTGCGCCTCGGTGATTTCCATCCCGGTTTCCCGGGACAGCATCTTCAGCATCAAACCGCCGCTCATGCCGATCTTGCGGTGGATCCGCCACATCGCCAGAGGAATGTTTTCCGAATCGAGGGCTTCTTTCCACGCCGTGACGTTCTGATAAACGCTGTCGGTCAGGGTGCCGTCGAGGTCGAAAAGAAAGGAAGTATTGGATCGCATGGTGTGGCTCCGTTGGTAAACATGTCATCCGCTGACAATGGCTAAAAATAAAAGGGACGCGCCAGGCGCTCAGGCAAGCCGCATAAAGCTGCTCAGGACAAACCGAGTGTCAGCCGTTTCAACCGCGACTCCACGACGGCGTCGTAGAACTCGGAAAGCTGCTCGGCCTGCTGCGCGTCGATTCCCCCGCAGCAACGCAAACCGAGCACGAAGCCATTGGCCTGAGCGCCGCTCTTGACCACATCGATGGTCGAGCCAGAGGCGCGTATGTCGGCCAGGATCATTTCGCTTTGCGGTCGTAGCACGGGGGGCAAGTGATCAAGGATGTCGGTCATGGGGGGGAGGCTGCCTTTCAGTTCTCTGTCCGCCTGTCAGTACCTGCACAGAAGCGGGTGAATGCTCATGCAAGACCTGACCGGGAGAGGGACGCAGCGGTTCCGACAAATTTGCCGGAATGGCCGCGAACGGCAGGGGATACCGTCGCGGCCATCTGTTTGGATAAGTTGCTGTCAATCTATACGAGGGTGCTGCTGAACCAGGCTCTCGCGTTTGGCTTGCAACTCGGCAATCTGCGTGTCGATGTCTTCGATCTTCTGTTCGATATTGTCGTGGTGCTCCTGCAGCAGTTCACGGGCTTCGTTGAGGTCCGATGCCGCCGGCGCTGCGCCACGCAAAGGCTTGTTCGCGGTTTCCTTCATGGTCAGGCCGGTGATCAGGCCCACCACCGCGACGACCATCAGGTAGTACGCCGGCATGTACAGGTCCTGGGTGGTTTCAACCAGCCAGGCGACCACGGTCGGGGTCAGGCCGGCGATCAACACCGACACGTTAAAGGCACTGGCCAGCGCGCTGTAACGGATGTGGGTGGGAAACATCGCCGGGAGTGTCGAGGCCATCACCCCGATGAAGAAGTTGAGGATCACCGCGATCATCAGCAAGCCGGCGAAGATCAAGCCGAGCTGGCCGCTGTTGATCAGTTTGAACGCCGGAATCGACAGCACCAGCAGGGCGATGCTGCCGGCGATGATGAAAGGACGACGGCCGATCTTGTCGCTGAGGAAACCAATCAGCGGCTGCACGAACAGCATGCCGACCATGATCGCGACGATGATCAGTACGCCGCGGTTCTCGCTGTAATGCAGGTTGTGCGAGAGGTAACTCGGCATGTACGTCAGCAGCATGTAATACGTGACGTTGGTCGCCGCGACCACGCCGATGCAGGTCAGCAGGCTGCGCCAGTGCTTGGTGGCGACCTCCTTGAACGATACTTTCGGGCCGTGGGCCAGGCCTTCGCGGTCACCCTGTTCGAGTTTTTCCACGTGCTGCTGGAATGCCGGGGTTTCTTCCAGGGCGTTACGCAGGTAGAGGCCGATCATGCCCAGGGGCAGGGCGAGGAAGAACGGCAGGCGCCAGCCCCATTCGAGAAATTTCTCCTCGCCGACGACGGAAGAGATCAGCACCACGACGCCGGCACCGAGTACGAAACCGGCGATCGAGCCGAAATCCAGCCAGCTGCCCAGGAACCCGCGTTTGCGGTCCGGCGCGTATTCAGCCACGAAGATCGAAGCGCCGGTGTATTCGCCCCCGACCGAGAAACCCTGGGCCATCTTCGCCAACAGCAGCAGGATCGGCGCCCAGATGCCAATCGTTTCATACGAGGGGATCAGCCCGATGGCGAAGGTGCTGAGGGACATGATGACGATGGTCGCGGCGAGGACTTTCTGTCGCCCGTATTTGTCGCCGATGGCGCCGAAGAACACGCCGCCGATGGGGCGAATCAGGAAGGGCACGGAAAAGGTCGCGAGGGCCGCGATCATCTGCACACTGGGGTCGGCGCCGGGGAAGAAAATCTTGCCCAGTGCGTAGGCCACGAAGCCGTAGACGCCGAAGTCGAACCATTCCATTGCGTTGCCCAGGGCGGCGGCGGTGATGGCCTTCCGCATCTTGGCATCGTCGACAATAGTGATGTCTTGCAACCCGATCGGGTTGACGGTTTTCTTGCGTGATCTCATAAAAGTCCCGGCAGGTAGAGGTGTGACATTGCGGCGATCGGCATCCCGACCAACGGCAGTCCATGCACTCCGTGGAAAATGTGTGCTGTCGTAGTAGTGGCAGACCGATCTGCATCTGATAGGCGCAGAGGGTAAATAATTCATTAACTGGCCTGGATTTACCGAATTATCC
The DNA here is from genome assembly GCF_029960075.1 of Pseudomonas sp. PS02290. Classification (NCBI taxonomy): domain Bacteria; kingdom Pseudomonadati; phylum Pseudomonadota; class Gammaproteobacteria; order Pseudomonadales; family Pseudomonadaceae; genus Pseudomonas; species Pseudomonas sp. PS02290. Next base: position 12,727 of record NZ_JASCOY010000067.1, on the reverse strand, counting down.
GCAAATGAATGGTATTGAGTACGACGCAGGTCGTTGCATGATCCAAATAGGTTGGATCCAATAACCTGAGTGCATTACCACTAGTCGGGTGGTAGTTACACTCTATTGCCAGAGTGCTGGCGCAATGACATATTCGCTCCCGTCATCCATCCTCACACACGGAAAACCAGATGCGCCCCTTCAAGTCACTTGTTGCAGCCTCAGTGCTGATCAGCGGGTGCAACGGAATGCCCACCGCTTTTACCCAGGATCCTGTCTTTGACCAAGCCTTCGTCGTCCACTCCGGTGCGCCGTTGCCCTATCTGTTGATGGGCACCGCGATCCAGTGGAATGAAGATTATGCGGTGACCGTCAAACACATCCCTTACATCTCGGGCGCGGTGTTTCAGGGGCAGGGCGACGTGCAGTTCTTCAAGCACAAGGCCGATTCCGTTCCGATGTGGCGTTCATACCAGCCGGGTGAAGAGCTCACCTCCGTGGGCTACAACTCCGCTTACATGTCGGTGAAAGGCACAGGCCATGCGCTGCCGGCGATGGTTCGCCTGGACGCAAAAGAAGGCAACGTGATGTACGGCACCCATGATGGCCCGGTGGCCAAGGGCATGTCGGGCGGTCCGGTATTCGCCGCAGATGGCAAGGTGGTGGGGATCACCGTGGCGTTGCTGACCTCCAGCGACCTGGCCAAGATCAAGCGTCCAGACCTGGCCAACCAGCCACGGATCAGCATCTTCATGCCGTACAACGAAATCAACCGCGAGTGGACCCGTTACATGGCGCAGCTCAAGCCTGCCACGCCAGCGCCGGTTCATCTCGCGGTCAACTGATCAACGCTCGCGCAGGGCTTCACGGGCGCGGTTGAGGGGTTTGATCAGGTAGTCCAGCACGGTTTTTTCACCCGTGCGGATGTCCACGGTGGCGATCATCCCGGGGACGATGGCAAAGGTCTTGCCCGCCTTGTTGCGCAGCACATCCGAGTCCGTACGGATAAACACGCGGTAATAGAAGATTTCCGGCTTGACCTCATCCTGAATCGTGTCCGGCGAGATGGTGACCACCTTGCCGTCGAGGCTGCCGTAGATCGAATAGTCGTAGGCCGTGATTTTCACTTTGGCCTGCTGCTCGGGGTGAATGAAAGCGATGTCCCGGGGCGAGATGCGGGTTTCGATCAGCAGTTGCTCATCCAGCGGGACGATCTGCATCAGCTGCCCATTGGGCGGCACGACCCCGCCGATGGTGGTGACTTTGATGTCCTTGACGATGCCGCGCACCGGCGAGCGCAAGGTCAGGCGTGACAACGAATCGCTGCGCCCACGGATCACTGCCGACAGCATCTGCGCCTCGGCATTGGCTTTGGCCAGGTCTTCGCGGGCATGGACCATGTACTCCGAACGCGCCTCGGTCGCCTTGAGCTCAAGCTCGGAGCGCTGGCGGTTCAGGCGCAGCACTTCGACCCGGCTCGACGCGCCGATCTTCGCCAGGTTCTCGGTGATGTCCAGTTCGCTGCGCACCAGCTTCAGCGAGCTTTCGATGCCGGTCAGAGTTTCGCTCAGGCCCCTGCGCCGGGCGTTGAACAAGTCCGTCTCCGCGCGGCGCAGCTCCGGGTACTTGTCCAGCGACGCATCGAAGGTCAGCGGTTTCTCGCTGACTTCCGCCTGCAGCCGATTGACGCTGGCCAGCGCCGCCCGGTATTTCGCCTCGCTTTCACCCACGTTCGATTCACTCTTTACCGCATCCAGTTGCGCGAGCACCTGACCGCGCTCCACCAGCGTGCCTTCGCTGACATTCAGCTCCTTGATAATCCCGCCCTCCATGGACTGAATCAGCTGCTCCCTGGAACTGGGCACCACCTTGCCGGTGCCGGTGGACACTTCCACCACCTGAAACCAGGCCGCCCAGGCGATAAAGCACGCCAGCATCAGCGCGCAGGTCCAGATCACCCGCACGCTTCCGGTGATGCTGCGCTCGTCCTTGCCGTCGAGGTAGGTGATCTGGTCGGCGAGCCGTGGAGTTTGCTCCGTGGTCAGTGCGTTCATGCCTGCGCTCCTTGCGGCTGCCTGAGTCGGGTGAGGGCGGCGTCGCGATGGTCATCGATGACGATGCGGCCGTTGTCCAGCACGATGATCCGTTCCACCAGTTGCAGCAGGCTGACCCGGTGGGTGGCGACGATCAGCGTGCGGCCCTGACACCAGGTCGAGAGTTTTTCCAGCAACTGGCGTTCGGTGATGTCATCCAGTGACGCCGTGGGTTCGTCCAGCAGCAGCACCTGGGGCTGGCGAATCAGCAAGCGTGACAGCAGCAGGCTCTGGCGCTGACCGCCGGACAGGCCCAGACCCCCTTCGAGAATCAGGTGGTCCATGCCCTTGGGCATCTGGCGGACAAACTCCAGCGCGCCGGTCACCGACAGGGCGGCGATGATCTCCTGATCGCTGGCCTGGCCCGCGCCGAGGGTGAGGTTGTCGCGCAGGGTGCCGTGAAACAGCCGCGCCTGCTGCGACATCAGGCCGACGTCCCGGCGCAGGTCGGCCGGGTCCAGGTGAGCGAGGGAGATGCCGTCCACGGTGGTTTCGCCGCTGGACAAGTCCATTGAACCCGCCAGCGCTTGCAGCAGCGTCGACTTGCCAGCGCCGTTGCGCCCGAGAATGGCGACGCGTTCACCCGGACGGATGTTCAAATTGATGCCGCTCAGGGCAGGCGAGGCCTCTTCGGTGTATTTGAAGCCGGCCTGACGCAACACGTAATCGCCGCGAATGGACGGCACATGCACGCGCTGGCTGCCTTCGGGGTGATCGACCGGCATCTGCATCAGCCGGTTGAGCCCCTGCAGCGCGACTTTCGCCTGTTGCCAGCGGGTCAGCACGTGGGTCAGTTGCGCCATTGGCGCCATCATTCGCGAGGCCAGCATCGAGGCGGCGACCAGGCTGCCGGTGGTGAGGTCGCCGCCAATCACCATGGGCGCACCGAACACGATGACCACGGCAAACACCGCGCCCTGCACATTCTGGGTCCAGGCCACCAGGCTGTTGGTCAGCGAACGCAATTTCAGGCTGCTGTCGGCAGACGCGGCGTTGTAGTGATTCCACTGCTGCTGGAAACGTTGCTCGGCCTGCAGCGCCTTGATGTCGTCCATGCCCTGTACGGCTTCCACCAGCATGGCGTTGCGCAGTGCGGCTTCGCGCATCGAGGCATTGGCCAGCCGCGCCAGTTTGCGTTGGGCAAGGACGCCGGGCAGCACCATCGCCACCAGCGCGACCAGAGGAATCAGCACCAGCGCCCCGCCAATCAGATAGAACACCAGCAAGAACAGGAAGAAGAACGGCATGTCCGCCAGCGCCGTGGCGGTGCTGGAGGTGATCAGGTCGCGGATCTGCTCCAGCTCGCGCAGCTGCGAAATGAATGAGCCGGTGGATTTCGGCCGCGCCGAATTGCGCAGGCGCAGGGCGTGGCCGAAGACCAGGTCCGACACCCGCAGGTCGGCGCGCTTGCCCAGTACGTCGGTGATGCGCAGACGCATGATGCGCATGACGAAGTCGAACACCAGCGCCAGCATCACGCCGCCAAACAACACGTACAGCGTCGGCAGCGACTCGGCCGGAATCACCCGGTCGTAGACCTGCATGGAAAACAGCACGCCGGCCATGCCCAGCAGGTTGGCGACCAGCGACGCCAGCATCACTTGCCGGTAGGGGCGCAGGTCACTGAGGACGATGCGCCGGAACCAGTGCTCGTCGTAAGGCTTGATGTAGTCGTCGGTGCGCACGTCGCTCAGGGGTTGGATGGGCCGCAGGATCACCGTGCGCAGCGCCTGCTCGGCAAGCACGGCTGGATCGATGCGGCTTTGCAGGCCCTGATCGCCGCTGTAGGCGATGCCCAGTTCGCCTTGCTCGCTGACGCTTTCGATCACCCCGACCTGGCCGTCGCGCAGTTGCACCAGCAGCGGCGTGCGCCAGCGCGACAGGCTCTTGCGGTCATAGCGGGCGAACTTGACGCTCAAGCCCGCCTGGCGCGCCATGTAGCGAACCACTTCTTCGACACGGCCCTCGCTGTTGGTGGATGCCAGGCGAATGCTTTCCGGTGAAACGTCGAGGCGGTAATGCCGGGCGACGGTGAGGATGGCTTCCAGCCACGGCGAATAATCCGGACGATCGGGGCCTGCCGCAGGGGCTTCGGGGATAACGATGGTCTCGGTCATGGCAGGATCTCCACGTGCTGGATGGTGCTGTGATCGATGCCGAACGCGCGACGCAGCGCACCGCTGTTGTACAGGCAATCGATTTGCAGGCGACGCAGGTCGGCCTGGGTGTTGGCCAGGTCGAAGCGCGACTGGTGGATTTCCTGCTCGGCGTTGAGCAGATCGAGCAGCGGCCGGGTGCCCAGTTCCAGGTACTGCCGGCCATACAACTCGCGGGCTTCGGTGATGCTGGTCTGCCGCGATTCCAGCGAGCTGAGGCGGCGCGTCAGGCCGGATGTCTGTGCCTGCGCTTCGCCCAGCCCTTGCCGCGCCTGCAAGCGGGCGGCGTCTTCGGCGGAATCGGCAGCGGTCAGCGCATAATTGGCGGCGCGGCTGCGGGCGCTGATGGCGCCACCCTGATAAACCGGCACTTCCAGGTTGAGAAAGATCCCGGCCTGGGTGCGATTGATCCTCGAGTTCTGGTCGTCGTAGTGGTCGTCCAGATACTGGTTAATCGACGGCTGCAACGACAGTGTCGGATAGGCTTCGGCTTTGGCCTGGGCCAGTTCGGCCTGGGCCTGGGTGCGCTGGGCCACGGCTTGCAGCACGGCGGGGAGGGCGTCTGTGCTCACGGGCGCGGTGCAGGCGTCGGTCATCGAGGGCGTGAAGGTGTCGCTGACCTGGGGCGGGGTCTGCCGACCGAGAAGGTTGGTCAGCGTCGACTGCCAGCGCGCGTACAGCGCTTTGTACTCCTGCAGCGTGGCCATGCCGCCCTCGGCACGGGACTGCGCCTGAACCACATCGGAGCGAGTGCTCGCGCCCATGTCGCTGCGCTGTCTGGCCAGTTCGACGATGTCGCCGATGCCGCGGATCTGCTCCCGGGCGATGTCCACCAGGTGCTGGTAGCGCTGGACCTCGATGTAGGCGAACGCGGTGTCGCGGCTGACCTGATCGATGGTCAGCAGAATGCTTGCCTGACTGCGTGCCACCTTGGCCCGGGCCGCTTCGACCGAGTTCGACACCTTGCCGAAGTCGTAAAGCATCTGTTTGAGGGAGATGCTCACCGACTGGCTGCCGTCATCGCTGCCGTAGCCGCTGGTGTAACCGCCTTTTATCCCGCCGGAGATCTGCGGGTAGTAACCGGCTTCGGCCACGTTGATGCCCTCGGCCTGTTGATACAGGGTGCCGATCGCTTCGCTGATGCTGGGGTGCCAGTCAACGGCGAGCCTGACCGCCTGTTCGAGGCCCAGGGTCTGGCTGTCTTCCTTGACCATGACTGCGTCGGGGCCAGAACGGTCATTTGTATTCCCCTTGGCATTGCCTTTGGCACTGCTTTTGTCGCTGCCCTCAGGGCCATTGCCCTTGCGGCGCTGATCCGCAGGCGTTGCCTGCAGGCGCGAAGGGCTGATGCTGCGCAGGCCGGGATCGATCTGATCCTCCGCCAGCGCAACGGAAAACATCGGGTGACACAGGCCGAGGGTCAGAACGACCGCCGGCCATTTCTGCTTGCGAACGCGCTCCACATGGCTTCCTTACTGTACGAATACAGAGCTTCCCTTTTAGTGAATCAACCGGCCGACCCAATCAATCGGCCGGTTGAACCCCGCCGCTGGCAGCGCCAGACGGCGGGCTGATCAAACGACGTGAATACCGTTCTGCACCCACAGATGATGGGTTGTATCTTCCTGCGGCGTGTACTGGGTGTAATCGACGCCATCGGCCTGTTGCGCACCGCCGGCGACCCAGGTGTTGGTCATGTGTACGGTGTCCTCACTGCCCCCCTTGATGATCAACGTGTTGTTGTCGGCCGAAGTAATGGAGACCAGGTCCGCCAGGCTGATGGTCAGCGCGACGGCACTGCTGTGGTTCAGGTCCAGCACCTCGATGTTGTGGATCCGGCTCTGCAGATCGCCCAGGTTGATGGTCGCATCGCCCCCGGCCCAGAGCAGGGTGTCGGTGCCCGTGCCGCCATCGACCGAGGCGAAATGCTGGTCGGCGATGATCAGCGTGTCGTTGCCGGCGCCGCCTTGCAGGGTGACCGCGCCGCCATGGGACCCGTCCAGCGTGTCGTTGCCCGCCGTGCCTTGAATCAGCTCGGCACCGGTGGTGGCGACGGCCGTCAGCGCGCTGTGATCATCGACGTTCGCTACGGTGGACAGCGCGGCGAACGAGGTAGTGACCACGGCACCGGCCTGTTCCAGATCAATGGTCAGCGTCGCCGTGTCGGTGGTGCCGTTGGGGTGCTTGAGCTGGTAAGTGAACACGTCCTCATGGCCGATGACCGCATCGGTCTGCCCCGGCGTCAGCGTGTAGGTGTAGCGCCCGTCGGCCTGCACCAGCAACGAGCCGTAGGTGCCGACAATCGTGGTGCCGTTGTAGCCCGGCGTCACGTAATTGCCGGCCGCCAGCACATTGAGCACGGTGTACGCCGAGCCCAGCACATCAGCGCCGCCGCCGGCGGTGTCGGTGAGCAGATTGCCCGCCACGGGCGTGTAGCTGCTGACCACGAACTGATTGGTGTAGATGGCGTCGTTGATCAGGCTGGCGTTGACGGTGGTCAGCACACCGATGCCGCCGGAGCTGATTTTCACCTGATAGCTGCCGGCCGTCTGGTCGTCGAAGCGGATGCCGTAGCTGTTGCCGCCCAGGCTCGCCAGGGCACCGCCGCCGTAGCTCTTGACCAGTACATATTGGCCGGTCGCAGTATTGAGCTTGTACAGGCCGACGGTCAGCGAACCCAGCAGGCTGGCCACGTTGCTCGAGCTGACCACTACCGTCAGATCGCTGATGGTGCCGGCCGCCACACTGGTGTTCCACGACCCGTTGCCACCGCCGAGCACTGGTACGCTGAAGCTGCCCAGCGTCGAGTTGGTGATGACCTCCTTGTTGACCAGGGTGATGTCGCTGACCGCGATGTCGTTGGTGGCGTCGACCAGCAAGGCCGGGCTGGCCAGGCTGCTGTCGCTCCACACCTCGGTGGCCTGCGGGCTGTCGATGCGCACGTACAGATTGGCCGTGTCGCTGAGGCCGTTCGGGTGCACCAGCTGATAGCTGAAGACGTCCACTTTGCCGACGCTGGTCGCGGCCCCGTCGGGCCTGTAGCTGTAGTTGCCGCTGGCGTCGATGGTCAACGTGCCGTACAGGCCTTGCACCGTGGTGCCCGCGCTGGCCGTGACGTAGCTGCCGTTTTTCAGCACCTGCAACACCGCGCCGTTGTCCGGGCCGGTCACGTCCGCCTGCCCGTCAACCCCCGGGTTGGTGATGACGTTGCCGGTCACGGCGGCACCGGCCACCCCGTTGAACTGGGTCAGGCTGGTCACGTCCAGCTGCAGCTGGGTGGTGACGTTGGTCACCACGCCGATGCCGGTGCTCGACACGACCAGCCGGTAATCGCCACCCAGCAAATCACCGATGTTCACCCGCACGCCCTGGCCGGTCAGGGCCACGAGGTCGATCAGACCGCCGTTGCCGTTGACGTCCAGCGTGACCCAATTGCCGCTGGCGTTCTTCACTTGCAGCGTGTAGACCACGCCGTCGAGCAAGGACACCGCACTGCCGGTGGTCAGCGTCAGGGTCGGATCAAGGCTGGTGCCGCTGTTGACCGTGAACACAAACGCCTTGGAGAACCCGGCCAGCAGCGTGGTGAAAGAGTCCGCAAAATTCTGCGTGGTCTTCACCGGTACCAGCGTGACCGACGCCGTGGCGAGGTTGTCACTGGCGATGACCGGGGTATTGACATCGATGTCCGGCGCGGTGACGTTGGCCACCACCGAGAGGTTGCCCTTGATGTCGGTGAGGCTGACCAGCAGGGTTTCCCCATTGATCTGCGCAGGGGCGAGGGTGACGCTGAACAGCCCCGTGGCCCCGACGGTGCCCGTCCCGAGCACCGCGCCGCCGGTGGATTTGATCTGCACCGTCGAACCGACTTCCCCGGTGCCGCTGACCGTCAGGCCATCGACACTGACCAGCAGCGCACCCGGTGCCGCAGGCGGCGTCAGGTCAGGTGCGATAGCGCTGGCGGCCACCGACACATTCCCGGCGGCATCCGCCTGAGTGATGCTCAGCACCTGGTTATCGATCTGCGCGGCATTCAGTGCCACCGTGAAGCTGCCGTTGGCGGCCACTGTTGTGGTGCCGAGGACAGCCCCCAGCGCATTGCGCACGGTCACCGTCGAACCGGCGACACCGGTCCCGGTCACCACCGAACCGCTGGCATTCACGGTCACCGCTGTAGGTGCGCCCGGCGCCGTGATGTCCGGTGCCAGAAGGCTGCCGGCAGCCGACACGTTGCCGGCCACGTCGACCTGACGCACCGTCAGCGCCTGGCCGTCCAGTTGAGCGGCATTCAGGGTGACATTGAACGTCCCGCCAAGGCCTACCGTGGTGGTCCCCAGCAGCGTACCGCCGGCGTTGAACACGTTGACCGTCGCGCCGACTTCACCGCTGCCGGTGAGGGTCAGGCCGTTGCCGGCCAACAACAAAGCGGACGGTGCATTCGGCGCCTGAAGGTCGAGGGCATTAACCGTCGTGACGGCCGAGACGTTACTCGCCGCGTCCACTTGCTGGACGCTCAGCACCTGACCATTCAACTGCGCGCTGGAGAGCGAGACGACAAACCCGCCCGCCGCATTGACCACTGCCGTGCCGAGCACGGTGTTGGCTGCGTTGGTCACGCGCACGGTTGCGCCGGCCTCGCCGTTGCCGCTGACCTGCAGGCCCGCGACGTTCAGCGCGACGTTGGTCAGGGCGGCGGGCGGTGTGGTGTCGACGGCACTGACATTGGCGAGCACCGAGACGTTACCGGCGGCGTCACGCTGACTCACCGTCAGCACCTGGCCATTGAGTTGGGCCGCCGAGAGGTTGGCGTTGAACGTGCCGTCCAGGGCGACGGTTGCCGTCCCGAGTACGACGCCGAGGCTGCTGCGCACGGTCACTGTCGCGCCGGCTTCGCCAATCCCGCTCAGCACGGTGCCGGCGCCATTGAGAACCAGCGACACCGGTGCGTTGGGCGCGGTGATGTCGGGCGCAGTGACCGGCAGGACGGCCGACGGCAAGCCCGCGGTGTCGGTCTGATAGGCGTTGAGGATCTGACCGTTGGCTTGCGCCGGGCTCAAGAGGACGCCAAAGGTGCCGCCGGCATTGACCAGCGCAGTGCCAAGGGTGACGCCGTCGGAAGTGGTGATGGTCACCGTCGCCCCGGCTTCGCCACGACCGGTCACCAAGGTGCCGGTTGCATTGACTGCAAGGTCGGCGAGCGCCGCCGGCGGCGTGGAGTCGGCCGCCAGCACTGCAGCCGGCAAGGATGCGCCGCCCGCCCCGGTGCTGGCCGTCACGCCCAGGCTTTCGCCGTTGGTTTGCGCGGTATTGAGTGTGACGCTGAAAGTGCCGCCCGCATTGGTAGCCGCCGTCCCGAGCACAACGCCCGTTGCGCTGTACACCGTGATGGTGGTGCCCGTTGCGGCGCTGCCTGTGACCGTCAGTCCGTCGGCGCTGACCAGCAGATTGGTTGGCGCATTCGGTGGAGGGGTCACGGGGACCGTAAGGCCGAGGGTCCCGGAGGCATTGCCGCTGGCGTCCGCCTGACCGACCGTGAGGACGTCGTTGGCACTGATGCCGGCAGGCAGGCCCACCACAAACGTGCCATTGGCAGCCACCTGTCCGATGCCGAGCGTGATACCCAGGGAGTCTTTGACGGTCACTGTCGCGCCCGCTTCACCGCGACCCGCCAACAGCAGGTAATCGGCACTGATCGTCAGGTTGCTGACAGGATCAGGCGCCTGAGTGTCCGGCACGGTGTAAACCAGCGGCGCGGAAGCGTTGTTGGCCGCGTCCGTTGCCGTAATGGAGATGACTTGCCCGTTGGTTTGCGCAGGATTCAGCCCGACCTCGTAACGTCCACCGGCGTCGGTCTGCGTGGTGCCCAGCAACGTGCCGTCGGCGGACCGCACGGTCACCGTGCTGTTGGCTTCGGCCGTGCCTTGCAGGATCGTGCCGTTGCCGGTGAGCGAGGTGAACACCGGCACTGCGGGTGGCGTGATGTCCGGCGCGATGACGGGAACCGGCGCCGAATCGTTCAGCGCTGCGTCGACTTGCACCACCGACAACGACTGACCGTTGAGCTGCGCAGTCGACAGCGAAACGCTGAACGTGCCGTCCGCGAGCACGATGGCCGTGCCCAGCGCAGGCGTGCCCGCGCTTGCGCCGGTCAGCGAAACGCTCACCGAAGCACCGGGTTCGCCGCGTCCGCTCAGCGTCAGCCCGTCCTGGCTGACCGAAAGGTTGGTCACCGCAGCCGGATCGGTCACGTCGGCAACCTGGTAGACCACGGTGCCGGAGACGTTGGTCGCCGCGTCGGTCTGGGTCAGGTTGAGCTTCTCGCCGTTCAGTTGGGCAGGGCTCAGCGCGACGCTGAATGTCCCGTCGGCCAGCACCGTGGCGCTGCCGAGGCTGGCGCCGGTCGCGCTGGTCACTTTGACCGTCGCGCCCGCTTCACCGGTGCCGGTCAGCGTCAGGCCGTTGGCACTCAGCGCGGTCACCACCGGCAGCGCCGGGGGCGTGGTGTCCGGTGCCGTTACCGTGGCGCCGGCGGACGGATTGCCCGCGGCATCACGTTGCACCACGGACAGCAGCTCACCATTGATTTGCGGTACCGACAGCGACACCGCGAAATTGCCGTCCACGCCGACCACGCCTGTGCCGACAATGTTGCCGGCGGCATCGGTGATCAACAGGCTGGCGCCTGCTTCACCGCGACCGCTGACCACCACGCCCGTGTTATCGATTTGCACGTTGGTGACCGCTGCGGGCGGTGTCAGGTCAGGTGAGGCGACGGAGCCGGCTGCCGAGGCATTGGTGGCCGCGTCGGTGAGCACGACGAATACGGGCTGACCGTCGTTCTGAGGCTGGTTCAAGGTGATCAGGAATTTGCCATCGACACCCACGGCGCCGGTGCCCACTTGCGTGCCATCGGCCAGGGTAATGCGCACCACCGCGCCCGCTTCGCCGCTGCCGCTGAGCACACTGCCGGAGGCATTGAACTGCAGGTTGGTGGCGACCGCCGGGGGGGTCAAATCCGGCGCGATCACCGTCGCGGGCACGCTGACGTTGCCGGGCGGATCGGCCTGCTGAACGCTCAGTACCTGGTTGTTGATCTGCGGGGTGGAGAGGGTGACGCTGAACGTGCCATCGGTCAGCACCAGCGTTGAGCCGAGCAGGGTGCCGCTGGCATCACGGACGGTGACAGTGGCGCCGGCTTCACCGGTACCGGTAATCACCGCGCCGGCTGCGTTGATGCGCACGTTGTCGAGCTGTTCGGGCGGCGTGAAGTCCGGCGTGGTCAGGCTGGCCTGGGGCGACACGTTGCCGGCGGCATCCCGTTGCACCAGCGTCAGCACTTCGGCATTGGACAGCGCCGGGACCAGCACCAGGGTAAACGCTCCGGTGCTGCCCACTGTTGCCGTGCCCAGCAGGGCACCGAGGTTGTTGGTCACCGTGACAATCGCCCCGGCTTCACCGCGGCCGGTCAGCGTCGCGCCATCGCTGGAAATGTTCAGCTGGGTCAGGGCGAGCGGCGCCGTGGTGTCGACCGAGGTCAGCTCGGCGGGCAGGGACGTATTCCCGGCCGCATCGGTCAGGGTGACCGCCAGCAGTTCGCCGTTGGCTTGCGGGGTGGTCAGGGTGAGCTGGAAGGTGCCGTCGATGAGCACGCTGCCGGAACCGATCAGGGCGCCGCTGGCGTTGAACACATTGACCGTGGCACCCGGTTCACCGGTGCCCGACAGCACCGCGCCGTCTGGCGTCACCGCCAGGGCGAGCGGCGCAATCGGGGCAATCAGGTCCCGGGCGGTCAGCGCGATGCTGACTGATTCATTACCCGCGACGTCGGTCTGGCTGACGCTCAGGGATTGACCGGCAATCTGCGGCGCGTTCAGCGTCAGCGAGAAGTTGCCGTCGACGCCCACTTGCCCGGTGCCGAGGATGACCCCGCCAGCGCCCAGCACCGTCACCGTTGCGCCCACTTCGCCGTGGCCGGTCAGGGTGACGCCGTTGGTATTGAGCACCAGCTCGGTGAGCTGCCCGGGCGCGGTGACATCCGCCGCCAGGTAACCGGTGGACAGCGAATTGATGCCGTCGCTGGACGTGGCGATGGCCGAGAGCGACTCACCGTTGAGTTGCGCGGCATTGAGCTGCGCACTGAACGTGCCGTCGCCATTGACCAGCGCCGTGCCCAGCAGCACACCGGAGGCGGTACGGATGCTGACCGTGCTGCCGGCGTTGGCGGTGCCGCTCAGCGTCAGGCCGTCGGCGCTGAGGGCCAGGTTGAGGGGCGCAGGCTCCGCCAGATTGCCGGGGGCTACCACCGTGCCGGCGTCGGAGGGATTGCCGGCGGCGTCGGTCTGAATCACGGTCAGGGTAGAGCCAGCAGTCGCCGCCGGGTTCAGCCCGACGGTAAAGCTGCCATTGGCCGCCACAGTCGCGGTGCCCAGCGCGTTGCCATTGGCATCGCGCACGACCACCGTTGCCCCGGCCTCGCCGGTCCCGCCGCGGGTCAGGCCTGTG